>JAYWAV010000032.1:0-2614 GCA_043782015.1 Rhodoferax sp.
ATCTACCCGTACGTGCCCAAGATGATTGAGTTCTATCTGGGTGAGAAACCTATCCTGAATAACGTGCCCACGCATATGTGCCGCAACAAGGATGAACTGGCCTACACGCTGGCGAACCTGAAAGACCTGGTGGTCAAAGAGGTGCACGGCGCCGGTGGCTACGGCATGCTGGTCGGGCCTGCTTCGACGACGGCTGAGATCGAAGAGTTCCGCAAAGCACTGCTCGCCAACCCGAGTGGCTATATCGCGCAGCCTACGCTGAGCCTATCGAGTTGCCCGACGTTTGTGGAGAGCGGCATTGCACCGCGCCATATCGATTTGCGGCCCTATGTGTTGTCGGGCAAGACGGTGCAAATGGTGCCGGGCGGCCTGACGCGCGTGGCGCTGAAAGAAGGCTCCTTGGTCGTCAATTCGTCACAAGGCGGTGGTACCAAAGATACCTGGATTCTGGAAAGCAACGATTCCGTTCGTGCTGAGCCCGTCGACGCCACTTCGCAACCAACCCTTCGACAAGCTCAGGGCGAACGGACATAGGAGAACGCAGATGCTTTCACGAACCGCCGACCATCTCTTCTGGATGTCCCGCTACACCGAGCGGGCTGAGAACACCGCGCGCATGCTGGATGTGAACTACCAAACTGCATTGCTGCCCCAGTCCGAAGCGGTGGGCAAGGTGGGTTGGCAAGGGCTGCTGTCCATCAGCGAGTTGCTGCCGTCCTACGAGAAAACGAATGGCGCCATTGAGGCGCGCGAGGTGATGGATTTCATGGTCAAGGACGAGAGTAATCCCTCGTCTATCCTGTCATGCCTCAGCGCTGCGCGCGAGAACGCACGCGCGGTGCGCGGCACGCTGACCACCGAAGTCTGGGAAACACAGAACCAGACCTGGCTGGAGGTCAAACGCATGATCAAGAGCGGGGAATTCGAGGCAGACCCGGCGCAGTTTTTTGAATGGGTGAAGTTCCGTTCACACCTATCGCGCGGTGTGACGGTCGGCACCATGCTGATGGACGAGGCGCTGTACTTCATGCGCCTGGGTACCTTCCTGGAGCGGGCGGACAACACGGCGCGCCTGGTGGATGTGAAGTTCCACGCGGTCGAGAGCGAGTTCTTTGGTGTGGCCAACGAGAAGGACCAGGAGTACGACTTCTACCACTGGAGCGCGATTCTGCGCAGCGTGTCCGGGTTCGAGATCTACCGCAAGGTGTACCGCGATGTGATCAAACCCGAACGCGTGGCAGACTTGCTGATCCTGCGCCCCGACATGCCGCGCAGCCTGCACGCCAGCCTGAACGAAGTGGTCAACAACCTGGCGCTGGTAGCCAGCGACCCGGACAGCGAAACCCTGCGCCGCGCGGGCAAACTGCGTGCCGAAATGAAATACGGACGCATCGACGAAATCCTGGCCACCGGGCTACATGCCTACCTCGTGCAGTTCCTCGACCGGATCAACGATCTGGGTGGGCGTATCAGCCGGGAGTTTCTTGTCGCTTCAGCGTGAGAGAAATCAGCTGCTTTGGGGATTTCTTCCGCATAATGCATGCAAAGAGGAGCTAGGCATGCAAGTGGCAGATATTGACCGGGAATTGGAGCTTGTAAGAACGCAAGGCCCGGTTCGCGACATCATCATTCCGCCTTGCCCTGAGTTATTGGCGGCTTTGCAAGTCGAGGTTCGCCAAGGTGACCCCGATCCTGGCGTTATCACCCGCATTGCCAACGCCGATGTTGCGATGGCCGCAGCGCTCTTGCGCATCGCCAACAGCCCCTTGTATTCGCGCTCGCGCCCTGCCTCCACCGTAGGGGAGGCCGTCTCCATGCTGGGCGTAGGGCAGACGGTAGGCATCCTCACCGGCTTTCTGACGCGCAACGCGATTCCGATTCACTCGCAGTTGATCGAACACTTCTGGGAAACCTCCACGCGGCGTGCACTGGCTATGGGCTTTATCGCGCGCCAGTTGTATGGCGTGAACCCGGACATCGCGCACACCTGCGGCCTGTTTTGCCACGTTGGCATTCCCATCATGTTGCAGGGCGTTAAGGGTTACTCCGGTACGTTGGTCGAGGCCATGGCGCGCCAGGACCGTACCTTCACCGAGACCGAAAATATCGCGCACCGCACCTCGCATGCCGTGGTGGGTGCCATCGTCGCCAAGACCTGGCACTTGCCGCCCATCGTTGCGATTGCTGTGCGCTTGCACCATGATTTAACGGTGCTGAGCGACGAAAAGATTCCGGTCGAAGCGCGCACGCTGGTGGCCATGGCGCTGGTTGCGGACCATCTGGTGGCCAAGCACGAAGGCGTTGAGGACAACAAGGAGTGGACGCTCCACGGCGCCGATGGCCTGAACTATCTGCATGTGGATGAGTTGGAGGTCGAGGCTTGGCAGGACGCATTGCATCCGGGGTTTGAGGCGGTGACTGCGGGTAGCTTTTAGTTTCTCGCGACTTGTTTAACTACCTTGGTCGTTGCGCCGAATGAGGGGTATGCGCGGTGCCTCATGGCGTGCCTAGGCCACACAAATCGGCCCCGCGCATACCCCTCAATCGGCAGGTCAACACATTCCGCAGAAAAAAAGATGAGTTACGGACGCACCAGCAAAGCATCCAGACCGAG
>JAYWAV010000033.1:0-7255 GCA_043782015.1 Rhodoferax sp.
TGAAATGATGATGGGCTTGTCGCAGCCCGCGTTGTTGGGCGTAGCCAAGCAGATGTACCGTTTGGCCCAGGAACAATCCAAGCCGGACGCAGAGCGCAAGGCAGGCTTTCAGACGCGTGACCTGCGCCGCATCCGCTCCGGGATGGAAGCGCTGGAGCGTCGCTACGACGAACAAGTCGACAAGCGCATCGCGTCGACCTTTCTGGCCCAATACTTGGCCCAACCTGCAGCCAATCTGAACCTGGCCCTGCTCAGTGCATTGGGCGTGAGCGCCGGCATGGATGAGGCCGCCGTCCGTGCGCGCCTGGATGTGCTGTACGCCAACAGCAAGCTCGCTGACAAGACCGAGCGTCTGGGCTGGATGGACCGCAAGTCAGAGGCCTTCAAGGCCAGCGACGATGCTTTCATCAAGGCAGCCGTTGCTCTGTATGCCGACGACGAAGCCCGCGAAACCCGTGACAAGGAACTGGGTGGCCAGGTTCAACTGGCCTACGCCAACACGATGAAGGCACTGATCGCCTACAAGGCCAGCCGCAAGGAAGCGATTTACCCCGACGCCAACGGCACACTGCGCGTGAGCTTCGGCAAAGTGACGGGTCGTACACCTGGCGCCGATGGAAGCAACTGGACACCGTTCACCACGTTGCGTGGCGTCAGCGCCAAAGCAACGGGCACTGGCGATTTCGATGCGCCAGCAGACCAACTGGCAGCCATTCGTGCCAAGAAATACGACAAATACGAAGCCAAGGAATTGGGTTCGGTACCCGTGAACTTCTTGTCCACGCTGGACACAACGGGTGGCAACTCGGGTTCACCGGTACTCAATGGCAAAGCCGAGCTGGTCGGTCTGCTGTTTGACGGTACGCTGGATGCAGTGATCGCCGATGTGGACTTCAATCCCAAGACCGTGCGCAGCATCGTGCTGGACACGCGCTACATGCAGTGGCAGATGAAAGTGGTCGACAAGGCTGACCGTCTGCTGAAGGAAATGGGCGTGCTCTGAAGTTGCACTTCATTCCGCATTTGATCTGGTAATGAAGGACTGCCTCGGCAGTCCTTTTTTTGCACCGTAGTTTGCGCTGCAGATCAGTCGGGTTAGGCGTTTTGCGTAGGTAAAGGAGCAGGGCCTGCAAGGCCCGGTGGAAACGGAGCAAAACGTATACCCTGCGTCAGCTGCGTGCGAGCGAAGTAACGCCTATTGGGTCATCACACCAAACCGAAGTGCCGAAGCCGCCCGCGCCTTGGCCGCCTCAACCTCGCGATTCTTAGGCTCCGCAGAAGTCACCAACGACTGAATCAAAGCGCGTGCCGACGCTGCGACCTCTTCGACAGCACGCTCAAACGCCTCTTCGTTCGCCTTGGACGGAACACTGAACCCGCTGAGCTTGCGCACGAACTGCAAGGACGCATCGCGGATTTCAAGCTCAGTGGCGGGTGGTTCGAAATTAAACAGGGTTCGGATATTTCTGCACATATAAATTTCCACAGGGCCGCCCCAAGGAAAATTGGCCCCTCGGGGGCAGCGACCCGCACAGCGGATGAGCGTGGGGGTCACATCAGGACGATTGTTTAAATGCCATCACTGCCTGGTTGCGCAACGTGCGCAGCAAGGCCAATTCTTTTTCATCCATTTCCAGCGAACCACGCACCGTCTTGTCCGCGTAAATGAGACCAAACGGTGCACCCTTGATTTGCAGGGGCAACAGCAAAAAGGTAGGGGCGTTGATGCTGGTGCGGTACCAATCAGGCAGACGCTGCACGATGCGTGGCTCGGAAGCATCGCTGATCATGGTGTCGGCACCCTTGATGCAAACCACACCAAACAGGTCGGGTGTGGTGGCCTTCAGATGGGTCTTGAAAAGCTTGACGCAACTCTCAACACGCTGACCCAAGCCAAAGCGCCCGGTGATCATCTCGGTCTTGGAATCGCGCATGCAAAAAATGATGCGATCAAACTCCATTGCCCGGTACATGGTCTCCAGGATCATGCGTAGTATGTCGCTGAGCTTGAAATCTTCAACCATGGCATTGGTGATGTCCTGAATGCCGGCAGCCAGCGTCTCTGTGACCTGGCGTGCGTGTTGCAAAGCATCTGCATCCAGATCGGGCGAGGTTGGTGTGGCTTGCAACTCCAGGCCACTGAACTGTGATAGCGAATCTGCCGAGGGGCGTCGCACAGGTTCAGCAATTTCCTCGGTGCTCTTGAGCAGCCTCGCGGCGGCCGAGCCGGGTGCCACGCGGATTTCCATCGCCGCAGCCAGATCGCCCAGTTTCTGGCGCGCCTTGTTGGTGGCCTGCATAAACTCTTTGGCTGTCACGTCCATCGCAGACATGTACTTGCGCGTGATCTGGGCCAGTCGCGATTCGCGTTCCTGCGAATCGCTTTGGAACAGGGCGTCCGCCACTTCGTTGGAGGCCAGTGCCACCCAGCGGGTGCGCTCGGCATCGTCAGTCGGCCCGCGTTGTGGTGGTTCGCCTGCGGGCTTGTGCATACAGCGCTGAATATCATCTGGCAGGCTCCAGGATTTAGCAATACCCAGTCCCAGCTCCTCATAGCTCAGCCCCAGCACACCGATGGCTGCCGAAGTTTCCGACAGCGGGTGGCGCGGGGTCTGCATCAGGTTGCGTACCCGGACGGCCTCTTCAGGAAAATAAAATAGCACCAGCAAACGCCCCAGGTTCTGGAACATGGCGCCAATGAAGGCCTCTTCGCTCTCGCGCTCCATACGGCCTAACTCACCGCCAATGCTGCCCGCCAGCAATGAACGCAAAAATTCCTCCTTGAGCTGCCCAGCATGGGCCTTGTCCTGCATGTGCTCCAGCAGCACCAGGCTCAACGCCATATTGCGGATGCCATTGAACCCTACCAAGGTCACCGCCCGCGAGACGGTGCTGATGGTGCCACTGCGCCCAAAGTGTGCGCTATTGACCAGTCGCAACAGCTTGTTGGTCAAAGCCACGTCCTTGAGGATTTCGTTGGTGATGCTGCCCACGCTCTCCGTCTCGGAGGTTGCCATGTTCTGGATGCGCAACACCGAGTCCGACATGGCGGGGAAGTCGCTCTTGTGGCGCATCCGACGCAACAGAAATTCCAGGGTGCCACTTTGGCCGGACGCACTGGCTTGTGCCTCGGTAGAGTCTGCCGACTGACTCGCCCACTGCTCCAATTCAGACTGGAACACCCCGGCGCTGACATAGCGCTGGCGGGCATCGTGCATCAAGGTCCGGTTGACGATAGCGCGCAGACGGTCGTCCACGCCAGCGCCCATTTCCTCGGGGAGTAGCAGTTGCTCATGCAAAACGCGGTAAATGGCGCGGTACGGATCGGTCTCTTCAATCAGACGCCGTCCCATCAGCAGCTCGGCCAACACCACACCAGCCGCAAAAATATCCATCGATGCAGCGGGCTCTGCCCCCTGCGCAGCCTCGGGCGACAAATAGCCAGCAGTACCAGCAGCGGGTTCAGCGCTGCCACTCCCGCGGATGCGCGCGGCAATGCCGAAATCCATCACCCGGGCGCGCCCTGTGGTGTCGACCAATATGTTGGACGGCTTGAGGTCCCGATGCACCACGCCTGCCGCATGGGCGGTCGCCACCGCATCCAGCACGTCGCGCATCCAGGTGATGGCCTCCAGTGGTGGCAACGCGCCGCGTTCGCGCATGATTTGCTCCAGCGTCTTGCCGGCTATGTACTCAAACACCAGATAGGGCTGGTTATTGTGGATATCGGCCTCAAACACCTGGATGATGTTGGCATGGTTGACACGCCCCACACTGCGTGCCTCCTGCAACCACTGGGTCACAGCACTGTCATCCGAACCTTGATGGGGGTGCATGACCTTGATGGCCACTTCGCGCTCCATGCGCGGGTCAAACGCCAGCCAGACGGTGGATTGCGCACCCCGACCCAGAATGCTGCGCAATTCAAAGCGCCCGACAGTGTCTTTGGGAAGCAATGTACCGACACCAGACAGTGTTTGGGTGTGAGGTGGGCTGCTGGATTCTGACATGGCAACGACTCGGTACGCAATTTCACGCATTGCGCGAATTTAACGCCAGTATGACACTGTCTTGCATTCCTGAAAACCTTCGCCGTCAGGCAGCGTTGTTGGCGAATTC
This sequence comes from Rhodoferax sp., assembly GCA_043782015.1. Classification (GTDB taxonomy): domain Bacteria; phylum Pseudomonadota; class Gammaproteobacteria; order Burkholderiales; family Burkholderiaceae_C; genus Allorhodoferax. The sequence continues at coordinate 4,120 of JAYWAV010000033.1, forward strand.
CAGGAACAGCGGCGCAGGCAAAGGCTTGCTGAACAGGTAGCCTTGGAAGATGTGGCAATCGTTTTCCATCAGGAAACCACGCTGCCCTTCGGTCTCCACGCCTTCGGCAATCACCGCAAAGCCCATGCTCTTGCCCAGCGCGATCACAGTGCGGGCAATCGCCGCACCGTTCGGGTCGGTCAGCACGTCGCGCACGAACGACTGGTCGATCTTGAGCTGATCCAACGGCAGGCGTTTGAGGTAATTCAGCGATGAATATCCCGTACCGAAGTCGTCCAGCGAGAAGCCCACGCCCAAGGTGCGCAGTTGGCCCATCTTCAGCACGATGTCCTCAATGTCGTGTACCAGCAAGCTTTCGGTCAGCTCCAGCTTCAACGCCCTGGATGGCGCACCGGTGCGCCGCAAAATCTCTTTGACCTGGAAAACGAAGTCGGGTTGGCGAAACTGCTGCGCGCTGACGTTGACCGACAGACTCACTGCAACCAGTCCGGGCTGATTGCCCCAGCGCATCAGTTGGTGACAAGCCGTCTCCAGCGCCAGCAAACCCAGCGGAACAATCAGGCCGGTCTGCTCGGCCAGTGGTATGAATTCGGCGGGTGACACCAGACCACGTTGCGGATGCTGCCAGCGCAACAACGCCTCCGCCCCCACCAACTGGCCCTCTGAGGTTACCTGCGGCTGGTAGACCAGGAAAAACTCTCCGCGCAAAAGGCCCCGGCGCAAATCCCGCTCTGGTTCTGACACCACAGCGAATTCATTCACCATGATGTGAATCAGTCCATACAGCGTAAAAATTGCCACGCTGGTGTTGACCCAACTGCCACCGACGCGCACGCTGTCGGGCACCACATAGGATGTCACGATGCCAAGCTGCATACTCCCCAGCGCGATATAGACCACCATGCACAGCAGCGCCATGCCGTGGCGCAACCACGGGTTTTCATCCCGCAAGAACAGCAATACGCTGACAGCGAGTACCAGCAGGAAATGGTGCGTGGTGCGTGGCGCGGCCAGATTGGGAATGTCCTGCAACAAGGAGATGGTTGTGACCACCACAAAGATGGTGACAAACATTACATAGAAAGCCACTCGGATCCGGTTACGCCCGGCCAACGCCCATACCAGCGCCCCCACAGCCAGCATGAGAACATCCATGCCAACGATGTACCAGTCTCCGCGCAACGCAAAAGTGACGGCCCAGACCAGGCCCATGGCCATCAACACACCGGAAGCAATACGCAACATCAGAAAGACACGGCGCGCATGCTGCGTGCTGACCGCGTCCTTTACGGCGTTGGCTTGCAAGGAAGACATCCGTGTTCAGGCGCCCAGCAAAGCCTGACCGCACACCCGCACGGTGTTGCCGTTGATGCCCGCAGCATCTTCCGATGCCAGAAAACAGACCAGCTCGGCCACGTCCTGTGGCAACCCGCCTTGGGACAACGAGTTCAACCGCCGCCCCGCCTCGCGCATGAACAGTGGAACCTTCTGCGTCATTGGGGTCTCAATGAAGCCTGGCGCCACTGCGTTGACCGTGATGTTGTGCTGGGCCACCACCTTGGCCAGCGCATGCACATAACCTATGAGCGCCGCCTTGCTGGTCGCGTAATTGGTTTGCCCGAAGTTGCCTGCAATGCCGCTGATCGATGACAGGCAGACCAGACGCCCGCCAGTGCGCAACTGCTTGTGCGCCATCAGCGTTTCGTCGATACGGGCAATCGCCGCAAAGTTGATCGCCATCACCAGATCCCATTGCACTTCCGTCATATTGGTCAGCGTCTTGTCGCGGGTAATGCCGGCGTTGTGCACCACGATGTCCACACCGCCCCAACGATCGGTCACAAAGTCAGCCAGTGTTTGCCCAGCGCTTTCCTCAGAAATATCCAGCACAAGCGCGGTGCCGCCCAGCTGCAGCGCCGTCTCGTAGAGCGCGTCGCGTGCTGCGCCTATGTCAATGCACACTACATGTGCGCCGTCTACAGCCAGTCGCGTCGCAATCGCGTGGCCAATGCCACGTGCGCAACCAGTCACCACCGCCACTTTGCCCGCCATCGGCAGCGCGGCTGCGCTGGCAACGCTAGCGCCTGCTGTTTCGTTAGGCGCCTGTACCAATACCGCTTGTCCGGAGACGTAAGTGCTGCGTGCGGAACAGAAGAAGCGAACCGGGCCGGGCAAGCCAGACAAGGCACTCGCTGCCACGTAGACCAGATTGGCGGTAATGCCGCGCTTGCCCACTTCCTTGCCCAGCGAACGCATAAAGCCTTCCACCGAGCGCGCGCAGGCCGAGGCGACCGGGTCTGCCAGCACATCGGGCCGATTGGCCAGCAACAAAATACGTGCGTTCTTGCGCAGTCTCCGCATCAAAGGATGGAAGCCTTCAAACAGTGCACGCAAATCATTCACATGCTGGCAGCCACTGGCGTCCATCACCGCAATGTCCAGCAACTGGCTGGCATCGACTTCGTCCAGAGCGCGCAAGGTCGTGGCGCCCGCACTCTGCAGCGCCTGTGTCAACGCCTCACTGGCGTACCCCGCAGGGGCGCTCAACACCAACGCAATCTTTCCATGCAGCTCACGGGCGGTGGTCGGCCCCTGCGCACGCGCCAGCACTACCGGTGTCGGCAAGCCCATGGCGCGCACCAATCGCGCGCTGCGGTTGTCGTTGGACAGCGTCAGTAGCAGGTCGGACATAGATTCAGCGCTCCAGAATGGCGGTAACGCCCTGCCCGCCTGCGGCGCAGATGGAGATCAACCCACGCCCCTTGCCAGCCTGCTCAAGCAGCTTGGCCAACGTTGCGACCACACGGCCGCCGGTCGCGGCAAACGGATGGCCGGCCGCAATCGAGCTGCCGTTGACATTCAGTCGGCTACGGTCGATGGAACCTAAAGCACCGTTCAGGCCCAGCTTGGTGCGGCAAAACTCTTCGGACTCCCATGCCGCCAGCGTGCACAGCACGACCGATGCAAAGGCTTCGTGAATTTCATAAAAATCAAAATCCTGCAACTTCAAATCTAGCCGCTGCAGCATGCGCGGAATCGCATAGGCCGGTGCCATCAACAGGCCTTCGCGCTCATCAATAAAGTCCACCGCAGCCGCCTCACCGGTTACGAAATACGCCATCACCGGCAAATTGTG
>JAYWAV010000034.1:0-2610 GCA_043782015.1 Rhodoferax sp.
CCGAAGTCGCTGGCGAAGTTCCTGGCCTACAAAGGCTCCATTACCGTCAACGGCGTCAGCCTGACCGTGAACCGGGTGCAAGACCAGGCGCAAGGCTGCGAAATCAGCATCAACCTGATTCCCCACACCGTGCAAAACACCGCCTTGCACAGCTTGCAAAAAGACACGTCCGTTAACCTGGAAATCGATTTGATCGCGCGGTACGTTGAGCGCATGATGACCGCGCCCGCCGCTGACTGAATCAGTTTGATACCGAACCGTTTACCCGAAAGCATTTGAATGTCCGCGCTACAACCCGTATCCATCTCTCCCGTTGAAGACATTGTGGCCGACATGCGCGCCGGTCGCATGGTGATCCTGGTCGACGAAGAAGACCGTGAAAACGAAGGCGATCTGGTGCTCGCTGCCGACCACGTCACTGCCGACACCATCAACTTCATGGCACGCTATGGCCGTGGCCTGATTTGCCTGACGCTGACACGCGAGCGCTGCGAACTGTTGCAGTTGCCTCCGATGGCAACGCGCAATGGCACCAAGCATTCCACAGCATTTACCGTCTCCATCGAGGCGGCAGAGGGCGTCACCACCGGCATCTCTGCCGCAGACCGCGCCCGCACCGTGCAGGCAGCGGTCGCCTCCGGCGCTGTCGCGACTGATCTGGTGCAGCCCGGCCATATCTTCCCTCTGCAAGCGGTAGACGGCGGCGTGCTGATGCGCGCAGGCCATACCGAAGCGGGTTGCGATCTGGCCGGTATGGCGGGCTGCAGCCCGACCGCCGTCATTTGCGAAATCATGAAAGACGATGGCACGATGGCACGTCTGCCAGACCTGCAAATCTTTGCCGCAGAGCATGGACTGAAGATTGGCACGATCGCCGATTTGATTGAACACCGCAGCCGCGTCGAATCGTTGATTGAGCAGGTGGGCGAACGCAACCTCAAAACCGCGTATGGCAATTTCTCAGCCCGCGCATTCCGCGATACGACTGGCAACGGCGTACACATGGCGCTGGTACGCGGCACATGGTCAGCCGATGATGACGTGCCTGCGCGGGTGCACGAACCTCTCTCGGTGCTGGATGCATTGGAGCCCGGCCGCGCGATGCACAGTTGGAGCCTGGATGCTGCGCTGGCCCACATTTCCAAGGCAGATAAGGGCGTAGTCGTGCTGCTGAACTGTGGCGAAAGTGGGGAGCAATTGCTGGCCCAGTTCGAAGGCACCGCGGTGTCTGCACAGGCACCAGAGCGCGGCCGCATGGACTTGCGCACTTACGGTATTGGTGCACAAATTCTGCGCCAGTGCGGTGTACACAAAATGCAATTGATGGGTAGCCCACGCCGCATGCCGAGCATGACGGGATATGGACTTGAGATCACGGGCTATATAGCAGCTACGAAATAACTTTGGGGACAGATCTTTAGCCCTGTCCTCAACAAGAAGGAAAACGAATTTATGTTTGGTGCAGACAAAGGCGTCGCAGACGACGTCCGATTGAATGGCAAGGGATTGCACATCGCCATCGTGCAAGCGCGGTTCAACGCGTCGGTTACCGATGCATTGGCACAAGCCTGCAAAGCCGAGTTGATCGCATTGGGTGTAGACGAGCGTGACATCGACCACCATACCGTACCCGGCGCACTGGAAGTTCCCGTGGCCCTTCAGGCCTTGGCCGAGAAAGCCAAATATGACGCACTCGTCGCTTTGGGCTGCATCATCCGCGGTGAGACTTACCACTTCGAGCTGGTCGCCAACGAATCGGGCAATGCCGTCACACGCGTCGCTCTGGATTATCAGATCCCTATCGCCAATGCGATACTGACCACCGAAAACATGGAACAGGCCATCGCACGCCAGATTGATAAAGGGCGCGACGCGGCCCGCGTTGCCGTCGAAATGGCCAACCTGCTGGAAAATCTCTGATTTCACTAAAACATCTAATGACCGACACCAAAACCTCTGCTGGCACTACCCGCCCTCCCCGCCAGTCCCGTACCGGGCTGACCAGTACCGGCGCACGCAAGGCGGGCAGCAAGTCCAACCGCTCACGCGCGCGCGAGTTCGCGTTGCAAGGCCTGTATCAGTTTTTGGTGGGCCAAAACAGTGCTGCGGATATCGACACCTTCACGCGCGATCTTGCCGGCTTCTCCAAAGCCGATGCGGCACACTTTGACGCACTTCTGCATGGCTGTATTGAGCAGGCGCAATCGCTGGACGGATTGATCATTCCGCTGCTGGACCGTCCGATGGGGGAAATCTCTCCGGTTGAACACGGGATCATGTGGATTGGTGCCTACGAGATGCAGCACTGTCTGGATGTGCCATGGCGCGTTGTGCTGAATGAGTGTGTCGAGTTGGCGAAGGAGTTTGGTGGCACCGACGGCCACAAATACGTTAACGCAGTGCTCAATGGCCTGGCCCCTTCCCTGCGTGCTGCGGAAGTCAAGGCAGACCGCGGCAGCAAAGCTGCTGGCTGAGCGCAAGGCTCCATGCGATTCTCCGCACGCGCGCGCAACATCGAACCCTTTTACGTCATGGAGGTGGCCAAAGCTGCCTCTCAAATGGCGCGTGACGTCGCAAGCAGCAAAACACCGATGGTGTTTCTCAATATCG
>JAYWAV010000035.1:0-2609 GCA_043782015.1 Rhodoferax sp.
CCTACCAGTACCTCAACCCCGGCATCAAGGGCGAGATCTACGTGATGTCGTTTGGCGCTGACGGGCAGGCCGGTGGGGAGGGGAAAAATGCGGACGTCGGCTCCTGGCAATGAGTCGGATTGCCGTTCGTCCTGAGCTTGTTGAAGGGCCCTTCGACGGGCTCAGGACAGGCATTCGACAGGCTCAGCCTGAACGGCTCTCTGTTCGGTGCCAGCACCTTGCCATTGCGCAGAGGTTCGTCGCGCATAGTGGTTTCACCCTGCTGGAGCTTTTGCTGGTCGTGGCGATCATCGCGGTGGCTTCGGCTGGGGTGAGTTTTGCCTTGCGCGATTCGGCCCAGTCGCAACTGGAGCGTGAGGCAGTGCGGCTGGCGGCTTTGCTCGAGTCGGCCCGGTCACGCTCGCTGGCCAGTGGCGTCGCTGTGCGCTGGCGCGCGACGGACACCGGGTTTGCCTTCGATGGTCTGCCGGCTGGCACACTGCCGCAAGCCTGGTTGTCGAACGATGTGACAAGCGCCGCACCCGCGCGCCTGCTGCTTGGGCCCGAGCCCATCATCGCCGCGCAGTCCGTGCAACTGGTGTCGCGCAGTCAACCTGATCGCAGCTTGACCGTGGCGACCGACGGTTTGCGGCCCTTTGGCGTGAAGGCGGCTGCGGCGGGGGCCGCCCCAGGCGCCATCACCCGCGCGCCATGATCCACCGCCCTGCCCAACGCGGCTTCACGCTGGTGGAGGTGCTGGTGGCGCTGGGCATTGTGGCCATCGCCCTGGGCGCCGGTTTTCAGGCCACGCTGGCGCTGACGCGCAACGCACAACGCCAGTCGGACACCCTGCTGGCCCATCTGTGCGCTGAAAACGAGCTGGTCAAGATGCGCCTGTCCAAACAAATGCCCGGTGTGGGCGACACCCAGGTGGTGTGTGAGCAGGCCGGCCAAAGCCTGACGGTGAGCCTCTTGGTGCGCCCCACGCCCAACCCCAAGGTCCGCCGCGTGGACGCCCAGGTGTTGGATGGCGCCGCGCCGATATTGAAATTGTCCACCGTGGTAGGGCGGTTCTGATGCGCGCGCCGCGCCGCGAAGGTGGCTTCACCCTGATCGAACTGCTGGTCGCGATCAGCATCATGGCCCTGATGGCGGTATTGAGCTGGCGCGGGTTAAGTGGCATGACGCAGGCGCAAACCCGTTTGCAACAACGCGCCGATGAGGTGCTGACGCTGCAAGCCGGCCTGTCCCAATGGGGTGTTGACCTGGACGAGATGATCCAGTTGCCGCAAACCCAGGCGCTGAATTGGGATGGCCGCGCGTTGCGGCTGACGCGGCGCAGCAGCACCGAAGACGGCGTTCTGGTGGTGGCCTGGTCGCGCCGTGCCGGGGACGTGGGGGAGGGCGCGGGCCAATGGCTGCGCTGGCAGTCGCCCCTGTTGCGCACCCGTGGCGAATTGCTGACAGCCTGGGAAGCCGCTGCGCAGTGGGCGCAAAACCCGGGCGATGACCTGAAGAAGCGCGAAGTGAGCATCGTGCCGCTGAGCCAATGGCAAATATTTTTTTACCGGGGCGACGCCTGGACCAATCCGCTGTCCAGCGCCGGCAATGACGCCACAGCGGCTGCGCCAACCAGCCTCGCGCCAGCCCGACCCGCGCCGCCAACCGCCGCAGCGCCGGGCGCCATCACAGCGGGCAATGTGGCCGCGCAATTGGCCAATGTGGCGGCGGCGGTGGCTCAAGCCAGCAGCATTGATGCGACGGTGCCCGAAGGCGTGCGCCTGGTGCTGACGCTGGCACCGGGCCAGTCCATCAGTGGCACGCTGACGCGTGACTGGATCCGGCCCACCTTGGGCGGCGGGAAATCATGACTGTCAAAGCACAGAAAGGCGCGGCCATTCTCACGGCGATGCTGACGGTGACTTTGGTGGCCACGTTGGCGGCGGGGGCGGCGTGGCAGCAGTGGCGGGCCATCGAGGTGGAGACGGCGCAGCGCGCGCGGGTGCAGTCGGCCTGGATCCTGGTGGGCGCGCTGGACTGGGCCCGCCTGATCCTGCGCGAAGACGCGCGTTCGGGCGGGGCCGACCACCTGGCCGAACCCTGGGCGGTGCCACTGGAAGAGGCGCGCCTGTCGACTTTTTTTGCGTCCGAGACCAGCGCCACGGACCGCGGGGATGACGTGCAGCAGGCCTTTATTTCGGGGCGCATCACAGACCAGCAATCACGCCTGAACGTGATGAATCTGGTGGAGGGCGGCAAAATTTCCGTGCCAGCGCTGCACCAGTTCGCCAAGCTGTTCGACCTGCTCGGTTTGCCCGAGCCTGAACTGCAGCGCCTGGCCGAGAACCTGCGTTTTGCCATGGACACCAGCGCCGACAACCGTTCGGGTGCCGCAGCACCGCTGTTGCCGCAACGCGTTGAGCAACTCAGCTGGCTTGGTTTGTCGGCCCGCAGCGTGGCGGCGCTGGTGCCCTTTGTCACCGTCTTGCCGGTGCGCACGGCGGTCAACCTCAATACCGCGCCGCCTGAGGTCATTTACGCGGCCATCGCCAGCATCGACCTGGCCGGTGCGCGCCAGTTCGTGGCGGCCCGCAGCCTGGGCCAATTGGCGACACTGGCCGACGCGGGGC
>JAYWAV010000036.1:0-7242 GCA_043782015.1 Rhodoferax sp.
GCCAGGCAGCTGGTCTGACTTGCCCAGGAACAGGCCAGCGGCTTGCTCGGCTGTCAGGGCTGCGGCAGGGCTCTTGGCGCCTACTACCACTGCTACTTGGGCAAAGGAAGAAGCGGCACACAGCCCCAAGGATATGACCAACAGGGTTTTAAGGAGATTTTTCATTTGTATGTGCTCCTTCAGAATACAAAGTCAAGGCCGAGGCTCAGCACATTGATGGTGGTGTCCGAAGCAAACCGGCCACCTTTCACAGCGGAGAATCCACCTGCCGATCCGGCGGGTACGCTGATCAGAGCCCATTCGCCCTTGAGGGCGTAGCTGCTACCGACATCCCAGCGCGATCCAAACGCCAGAGTCTTTTGGGTTTGGCTTCCAAGGATGTTGGTGTTCACGGCGCCGATCAGTCCTTGTACGGAAGGGGCGTAGGGGGCTGGGTAGGTTCCAACTGCGGGGGCCGTGGCTGACGTAACGCTATCTTGGGTTCTTCCGGAGAAAGTCACATACGGTGTAAATTTTTTAACCCGGTATCCCACCGTGGTGTACCAGGAGCTGACGTCCGAAACGTATAAGCTGTCTGTTTTGCGTTTCGTAACTTCTGCACTGCCGACCCAGTTACCGACCTCGATGGTTGCGCCGATGCCGTCAAAGCTGGCTTTCTTGCCATTGATCGCAATGTCGTTGCTTAGCGTGCCGAGGGAACTCAGCCCAGGGGCAGCGCTGAGTTGTGTCAAACCGCCCAAAATTTGATAGAAGCCAGCCAGGCCTGAGCCTTCGCTGTCAAATTTGGTCTCGATGTGTCCAGCACGCACCGTCACAGGCCCCACCTCGGCCGACAGGCTAATCCCGGCGACATCGTTGAGCGTCAGTTTGATGTCCTGGCCAACCACCACGGACGCCTTGCCGCCATAGAGTTGTGCATTGAGGGTCACATCGCCCAAGTTGCCCTGGTAAAGCAAGTCGGCGCCATCGAAGGAGCGCACGGGCACTGCCGCATACACGTCAGGCGGCGTGCGCATGGTGACATTGGTGTAGCCCACATTGCGGAAATCGCTGGTCATGAAAAATGGCCCGCCCATGCGACCCACTCGGGCACTGAATCCTGCGCCCAGTTTGGCTTTCAAGAAAGCCCACTCCACAGAGGGGCCGTACGCGCCAACGGCATCCTGCTTGGCGAAGAGCTGGACTGTGCCAGAGAACGTATCGTTGAACTTGCCGTTGACTTGAAATCCGATCTTGGAATCGGGCTCGAAACTGGCATGGGTCGTAGCCCCATTTTTTTGCCCGCCGGTGGTGTAGGTCGCATTGTCAGAGTCCGTCATGACATACCCAATGGTTCCAAAACCCGAATACGAAAAGACTGAGTTGGCTTCCTGGGCACCTGCCGTACCTGCCAGGGCCAATAGCCCCAAGCTGACCATTGTTGATTTGAATCGCATAAAGACTCTCCTAAGCTTGAGGGAAATAAGTTGCACCGCGCATTGCTCTCGATATAAGCGCGCTTTCAGTGTAGGCTCGGCACACTTACAGCGCAATGACAATTTGTCACACTTTCCTGATAAACGTTGCACCCTGCCAAATCATTGATTCAGGTCAAGTCGGCAGCGTTATTTGCGCATCAAGGTACTTTTGCCAAACATCGACTCAATCAAGTCGACAGCGACCTCGGCCGTGCGGTTGCGCTCGTCTAGCGCCGGGTTGAGCTCCATCACATCCAGCGAGCCCAGGCGACCGGTATCCGCAATCATCTCCATGCAGAGCTGCGCCTCGCGGTAGCTGGGGCCGCCGCGCACCGTGGTGCCGACGCCAGGTGCGATATCGGGGTCCAGAAAATCCACATCAAAGCTCACGTGTAAATGCGTGTTGACGTCCATCAATGCCAGCGCCAACTCCATCGCCGAGCGCATGCCCATCTCGTCGATGTAGCGCATGTCAAAGACTTCGAGGTCCTGCTCATGCACAAACCGTTTCTCACCTTCGTCCACGCTGCGGATGCCAATTTGACGCACCCATTTCGGTGAAATCGCGGGAACCTGTCCCCCAATCTCAATCAATTCTTTGGGGCCAAAGCCGCACAGACAGGCGACTGGCATGCCGTGGATATTTCCGCTGGGAGTCAGCAAGTTGGTGTTGAAGTCGGCATGGGCATCCAGCCACAGCACGCGCAGCTTCTTACCGGTCTCGCGGCAATGGCGCGCAACGGCACTGATGGAACCAATGCCCAGACAATGGTCGCCACCCAACACGATCGGCATACGTCCGTCCAACAACTCGGCGTACACCGCTTCATGTAACGACTGGTTCCAGGCCACGACCTCGTGCAAATGGCGGTAGCCGTCTACTGGCGGCAGCCAGGGGTTGCTGGGCCCGCTCAGGTTGCCGCGGTCTGCCACATCCAGGCCTTGCCCTGCGAGGATGGGCGCGATGTTAGCCACGCGCAGGGCTTCGGGCCCCATGCTGGCGCCGCGGCTGCCCGCGCCAATGTCGGTGGGAGCGCCTATCAGGCTGACTTTTCTGTTCATGGTGTTTGCAATTGAAAAATGGGTTCGCGGGTTCCAACTTTGAAGTCGCGCAGGTTGCGTAAAGTGGCCGCGCGCCACGGCGCCAGCGCTAGGCGCTGGGTGTCGTCCAGCCAGCCCAATTGGTCCAATACTTCAACCGTAGCGGCGAACAGCGCGGGCTTGTCGCCGTCAGAGATTTTCAGCGCAAAAGCTTCGCCGCGTTCGCGGCTGGCAACCACCTGCACGCCATCGGCGCCGACTTTGGTCACCCAGTCCCCGCGGCCGACTTGCATGAAGGCCAGATCGTTGCGGCCGGTGCCGCTGACCATGTCGGGGTGGGCTGTCATCGCGTCGGCGAGTGTGATGTAGCTGTCGCCAAACAGTGTGTCAGCGTTTCTGCTGGCTAGTCTTGCATAGCCGAGCGCCAGCTTGGACAGCGGCATGGCGTAGTTGGGTGCAGAGCAGCCGTCTACGCCCATATGCATGTCGTCTGGAGCCATATCTACCGCCTCTGCCACTGCTGTGCGCACGGCCTGCTGCAACGGGTGCTTGGGTTCGATATAGCCGTCAATCGGCAACCCATGCTGCACGCAATAGGCAATGAAACCTGAGTGCTTGCCGCTGCAATTGTGGTGGCGTTCGTCGTAGGCGAAGCCCTCGGGCACCAGTCGCTGTGTCGCTTCAAAGTGCGAAGGCACGTGGCAGCCGCAGCGCAATACTTGGTAGGTTTGCCCGGCCTTGGCCAGCATGTCTTCTGCGGCCTGCACATGCATGTCTTCGCCGCCGTGGCTGGCGCACAGCATGGCGATCTGGGATTGTGTGAAACCAAAATGCGCGGGACCGCCGGCTTGCACAAAGGGCAAGGCCTGCAAGGCCTTGAGCGTGGAGCGGGTGAAAGTAACGTAGTGCGGATCCCCCACATGGGCGGTAATCTGGCCACGCAGGTTGACCACCGCGATGGCGCCAAAGTGAACGCACTCCGCCAGTCCGCCACGGGTGCGCTGTATCAGGGGTTCCAGGGTCAAACGGGGTCTCCAGTCAGGCTTCGTAACAGTTACTGAAAGCATAACCGGAACCCCGGTGACACGTGCCTGACAACACGCTCCCTATACTGAAAGGCCCATCTCCCTCGCAACCCCAACGCACGCCATGCCCGATATTCGCTCTCCCTTGCAAGCCCAGATCGTTCAGTGGGTGGTGCAACCCGGCGACGTCGTAGCACAAGGCGCCGTCGTGGTGATTCTGGAGGCGATGAAGATGGAGCATGAGGTGCTGGCCCCCAGCGCTGGCCGCATAGGTGAGCTGTTTGCTGATATCGGTGAGCTGGTAGTGGATGGGCAGTTGCTATCAAAAATAGAGCTGCTCACGCACACTGGACGGGCGCTAGAGGCCAAAAACGTATCAAATATTGCGGCGCCAGCTAGGGAATCCAGCGCGCTGCGTCCCGACTTGTTGCGCGTGATTGACCGCCACCAGCACACGCTGGACGCAGCCCGGCCGGAGGCGGTTGCCAAGCGCCACGCTTTGGGCCTGCGCACCGCGCGCGAAAACATCGCCGACCTGTGCGACCCCGGCAGTTTTGTCGAATACGGCGCACTGGCCGTTGCAGCACAGCGCAGCCGCCGCAGCGAAGAAGACCTGATCGCCAACACGCCAGCCGACGGTATGGTCACCGGTATGGGCCGCATCCATGGCCACAGCGCGGTGGCGATGGCCTACGACGCCACCGTGCTGGCTGGCACGCAAGGCATGCGCAACCACCAGAAGACGGACCGCATGCTGGGCCTGGCGTTGCAGAACCAGTTGCCGGTCGTGCTGTTCGCCGAGGGCGGTGGTGGGCGCCCGGGTGATGTGGATATGCCCATCGTTGCCGGCCTGCATGTGGCGACTTTCGCCAGCTTTGCGCGGCTCAACGGCAAGGTGCCGGTGATCGGTATCGCGGCCGGGCGGTGCTTTGCAGGCAACGCCGCGCTGCTGGGTTGCTGCGACGTGGTAATTGCAACAAAGGGCAGCAATATCGGCATGGGCGGACCGGCGATGGTGGAGGGCGGCGGCTTGGGCGTGTTCCGGCCCGAAGCAATTGGGCCCAGCAGCGTACAGCATGGCAATGGCGTGATCGACATTCTGGTGGACGACGAAGCCCAGGCAGTGGCCGCCGCGCGCCATTACCTGGGCTTCTTTCAAGGTGCGCAACAAGGCTGGGCAGCGCCGCCTGCACTGGCGCTACGCGATGTGGTGCCGGAAAACCGTTTGCGCGTCTATGACAGCCGCGCGGCGCTCGTGGGTTTGGCGGATGTGAACAGCCTGCTGGAGCTGCGCACCGGTTTCGGCAAAGGCATCCACACGGCGCTGGCGCGCATTGAAGGGCGCCCGGTCGGGTTACTGGCAAACAACCCTTTGCATTTGGGCGGCGCCATCGACGCCGATGCCGCCGACAAAGCCGCGCGCTTCATGCAGCTGTGCAACGCACACAGCCTGCCCATCGTCAGCCTGGTAGATACGCCCGGTTTCATGGTCGGCCCGGATACAGAAGCAACGGCCCAAGTGCGCCACGTCAGCCGCATGTTCATAGCGGCAGCCCATCTGCGCGTGCCGTTCCTCGCTGTGGTCTTGCGCAAGGGCTATGGACTGGGTGCGATGGCGATGACGGCAGGGGGCTTTCACGCACCACTGGCCACCGTGGCATGGCCGACCGGTGAGTTTGGTGCGATGGGGCTGGAAGGGGCGGTACGGCTTGGTTTTCGCAAGGAACTCGAAGCAGTGGCTGAAGGGCCAGAGCGCGAAGCTTTGTTTGAGAAGTTGGTGCAGCAACAATATTCCAATGGCAGCGCGATCAATATGGCTGCGACGTTGGAGATAGATGCGGTGATTGATCCGGCCTCTACGCGGTCATGGATTGTTGCTGGACTGCAGGCAGCGAAGGTGCGTCCATTCGATGGGCCTGCCATCGATACCTGGTGATACCTGCGAATACCTGGTAGGGAAGCGCTTCTTCTGGATCAAGCGTGTCGGGTACTCTTTTCCGTACGTGTCCCCCGCCCGCTGTGTGCGGGCTCCTCCTTGACCTTCCGGAAAAGAGCACCCAACCCACCTGATCTAGAAATGTTCTTGGCTGTCATCCCGGGCTTGCCCCCGGGATCCAGGGCCCATGGATTGCGGATCAAGTCCGCAATGACAGCCTCAATCCCGAGCGGATGGGGTGGGGTATGCGTTTTGCGCAGGTCAAGGAGGAGCCCGCAAAGCGGGCGGGGGACACGGAGCAAAACGTATACCCCGCGCCGTCAGCGGGCGAAAGAAAAAAGCAGTTAAGGCTTCTTGCAATCGCAAATATCCTCACCCTTGTCGAACACAATCCGCCAGACCCCCGGTGCTTCCAGTCGCCAGATGGAGTTGAAGTTGGCAATGTGCTTGCCTTGCGGGTCGAACACGGGACCAGAGCTGTGCGCCAGCGTGCCGGACGCCAGTACTTCGACGGTCTTGGGCTCCCACGAAAACGGGGCGGCGGGTTCGACGAAAAAGCCTTTCCAGGCAGCCACTACCGCCGCTCGACCGCGGTGCACGCGTGTGCTCCCGAAGAAAACCGCCTCTTGCGACACCCATTCGGTGAATTGCGCCAGATTGCGATCGCGCATCGACCGGGCAAACGCCAGCTCGGCCTGACGGACCTGCTCGACAGAGTCGTCAGCTGCTGCTCTTGTAGGGGCGATGACTTGGGCCATGCCGCCATGGGCTCCCGCGCCAATCAGGAGCAGTGAAAAGACAATGCGTCGGAGGATGGACATATACCCGGATTGTCTGCCCCGAATCGGGCGTCCCGTTCTAGAATGAACCCTTAGCCCGCACCAGGGCGAGCCCCTGCCTTCCCACAAGGAATTTCTCGTTCATGAGTCCCACTGTTATCGCCCAACGTATCCACAACGCGCAAAGCGCCTTGAAGGAGCTGGATCTCGCCGCCTGCCTGGTCCCGTCCAGTGACCCGCACCTGTCCGAATACCTGCCCGAGCGCTGGCAAGGGCGGCAGTGGCTGTCCGGGTTTACCGGATCGATGGGCACGCTGGTCGTGACGCACGACAAAGCCGCTGTGTTTGCCGACAGCCGCTACTGGACCCAGGCCGAGGCCGAATTGGCTGGCACGGGTATTGACCTGGTCAAAATCGACACCGGCGCATCTACGCACCATGTGGAATGGATTGCCAATCACGTCAAGCCCAGCCAGTCGGTCGGCGTAGATGGCGTGGTGCTCAGCTTGGCCGCTGCCCAGCAATTGCGGCTGGCGCTGGAAAAAGTAGGCGCCAAGCTACGCACCGATGTGGATTTGTTCGAACGCATCTGGCCGGACCGCGCTGGCCTGCCGCAAGACGGCATTTACGAACACGACGCTGGCTATGCGGTCATCAGCCGCGCCGACAAGTTGCGCCAGATTCGAGCCTCCATGCAGGCACTGGGTGCCAGCCACCACTTTGTGTCTACCGTGGACGACATCGCCTGGATTTTCAACCTGCGCGGCGCCGACGTGGAGTACAACCCGGTGTTCCTGGCCCATGCGTTGATCGGGCCTGATGCCGTGCAACTGTTCGTGGCGTCTGGCAAGGTACCGGCGGATTTGGTTGCCCGTCTGGCCGCCGATGGCGTGCAGGTGATGGACTATGCGCAGGCAACGACGCGTCTGCAGGCGTTGCCAGCTACAGCCGTTTTGCTGATCGATCCGCGCCGTGTCACGCTGGGGTTGCGCGAGAGCGTGGCC
>JAYWAV010000037.1:0-2607 GCA_043782015.1 Rhodoferax sp.
TTCTTCCTCGGCGAGTTTGTCAACGCCGACGGCACGCCGCATGCGGTGTGCCCGCGCCAGACATTGAAGCGAGTTTTGAAACGTGCCGAAAAAATGGGCTTCAAGGTCATGACCGGCATGGAATTCGAGTGGTACAACTTTCTGGAGACGCCGCAAAGCTGGGCCGCCAAAAAAGGAGTGGCGCCCGAGCCGCTGACACCCGGCATGTTTGGTTATTCGCTCTTGCGCGTGAACCAGAACCGCGAGTTTTTCAACGCCATCATGGACGACATGCTGGCCTTTGGCGTGCCGATAGAAGGCCTGCACACCGAAACCGGCCCCGGCGTCTACGAAGCGGCCATTGCCTTCAGCGAGGCGCTGGAGCAAGCTGACCGTGCTCTCCTGTTCAAGACTGGCACCAAAGAGATTGGCGCACGGTTTGGCATCATGCCGAGCTTCATGGCCAAGCCACACCAGAACCTGCCGGGCTGCAGCGGGCATATTCACCAGAGCCTGTCTGATGGCCAAAAAGCTGGGGGAAGCAACCTGTTTTTTGACGCGAAAAGCCCGCGCAAGATGAGCAAGCTGTTCGAGAGTTACCTGGCCGGCCAGGTCGCCTGCATGATGGAATTCGCCCCCATGATCTGGCCCACCATCAACAGCTACAAACGCCTGGTCGATGGTTTCTGGGCGCCAGTCAAACCGACCTGGGGCATAGACAACCGCACCGCCAGTTTTCGCGTGATTGCTGGCAGCCCCAAGGCCACGCGGCTGGAGACGCGCTGCCCCGGTGCCGATGTGAACCCCTACCTGGCCATGGCCGCCGTCATCGCCGCCGGGCTGGACGGCGTCGAAAAAGGCCTCAAGCTCACCTCGCCGCCCATCACCGGCACCAACTTGGGTGCAGACCACATCCCGCGCGCGCCCCGCACCCTGATCGAAACCACCCGCAACTTCCAGCGCTCAACCATTGCCCGCGACTGGCTCGGCGACACCTTTGTCGACCACTTTGCCGCCACGCGCGAATGGGAATGGCGCCAGTGGCTGGACGGCGTGACCGACTGGGAAATGAAACGTTATTTTGAGATCATCTAATTACCATGAGCATTGCTTCCTTCTCCTTCCCCACCCCCATCCAATTTGGCGCCGGCGCACGCAAACTCGTCGCTGCCCATTTGCGTGAGCTGGGCCTCAAGCGCCCCCTGATCGTGACCGACAAGGCGCTGGCGGCCTTGCCCGTGCTGGCCGAATTCAAAACCCATCTGGCCGGGCTCGACGTGGCCGTGTTCAGTGGCGTATTTGGCAACCCCACGTGCAGCCAGGTGATGGACGGCGCGGCGGCGTTCAAGGCGCACCGGGCGGATTGCATCATCGGTTTTGGCGGTGGCGCGGCGCTCGACGTGGCCAAGGTGGTGGGTGTGGCGGCCACGCACCCCGGCGACATTCTGGAATACGTCTGGGACCACCCCCAGGTGCGGCCAATTGAAAACACGCCGCCGTATTTTGTGGCGCTGCCAACCACCTCGGGCACCGGGTCGGAAGTCGGCCGCTCCAGTGTGGTCAGCGAAAACGACACGCATTTGAAGCGGGTGGTGTTCAGCGCGAAGATATTGGCGAAATGTGTATTTGCCGACCCGGAACTGACCTTGGGCCTGCCCGCATCCGTGACCGCCGCCACCGGCATGGACGCCTTGACCCACAACATCGAGAGTTACCTGTCACCGGCCTACCACCCGCTGTGTGACGGCATCGCCCTCGAAGGCACACGCATCGCGGCGGCGGCCCAGTTAACCGCAGTGAAGGAGCCCGGCAACCTGCAGGCGCGAAGCAGCATGATGATGGCGTCCATGATGGGCGCGATTGCCTTCCAGAAAGACCTGGGCGCGGTGCATTCGTGTGCTCATGCCCTGGGCGCCGTGTGTGACCTGCACCATGGCCTGGCCAACGCGCTGATGATCGACACCGTGATGGCCTGGAATTACGAGGCCGCGCAGTCCAAATTTGAGGAGCTGGCCCACGTCTGCCAGGTGGCCAGTGGCGGCAAAGGTTTTGTGTCCTGGCTCAAGCAGCTCAAGGTGAGTGTGGGCATCACCGGCGGCCTGGCATCGCGCGGCGTCAAGCCCGAACATCTGCCGCGTTTGGTGGAAATTGCAACGGCGGACATGTGCCATCAGACGAACCCACGCCCTTGTACGTCGGCGGATTTCGAACGGCTGTTCAAGGCGGCGTTGTGAGTTCAAAAACCGTTCGGGCTGAGCTTGTCGAAGCCAGCACTTCGACAAGCTCAGTGCGAACGGGGGCTCGCCTCAAGATCGGCATCAGCGCCTGCTTCTTGCACCCGGATCCGGCGCGTGCGGCCTTTGGCAAAAAGACACTGCACTACCTGGAGCAGTCGATGTCGCATTGGGTGATGGCGGCAGGCGCAATGCCGGTGATGATTCCCCCTGTGACGGGCGACACGGCGCGTGGTGATGTCAGCCTGGCGGATTACGCGCAGTGGCTCGATGGCCTGGTGATGCATGGCGGTGCAGACGTCTGGCCGGGCAGTTATGGCGAAACGCCGGTCAAGCCCGAATGGACTGGCGACCGCATCCGCGATGAATACGAGATCGCGCTGGTCAAGGCCTT
>JAYWAV010000038.1:0-2605 GCA_043782015.1 Rhodoferax sp.
TGAAGATGCAGCAGCGCGCACCCATCAATTTTGAAATCGTCGCGGTCAATCTGGACCAAAAGCAGCCTGGTTTCCCCGACCACATCCTGCCGGAATACCTGAAAAATCTGGGTGTCGAATACCACATCGAGACGCAGGACACCTACTCCATCGTCAAGCGCAACATCCCTGAAGGCAAGACCATGTGCAGCCTGTGCAGCCGCCTGCGTCGGGGCATTTTGTACAGCGTGGCACGCCGCCTCAAATGCAACAAGCTGGCGCTGGGGCACCACCGTGACGACATGTTACAAACTTTCTTCCTGAACATGTTTTTCGGCGGCAAACTCAAAGGAATGCCACCGAAACTTGCCAGCGACAACGGTGAATTCATCGTGATCCGCCCATTGGCCTACGTCGCAGAAAAGGACCTGATTCGTTGGGCGGCGCACCGAGCGTTTCCCATCATTCCGTGCACGCTGTGTGGCAGCCAGGAGAATTTGCAACGCAAGCAAATCGGGAATATGCTGAGGGAGTGGGAAAAGCAATACCCTGGGCGTGCCGAGACCATGTTTACGGCCCTGCAAAACGTGGTGCCTTCGCATCTGATGGACGCCAAGCACCACGACTTCAAGAACATCCAGACCACGGGTGTTCCAGATGAAGCAGGTGACAAGGCCTTCGATGCCGAGGAGTTCACGGCTCCAACCCTTTCCGGCTTGCCGGGACTACAGGTGGTGACACTATGAAAACTGCAAAAGCGTTTCGTGGATTGAAAGTCGTATCGGCTGTGATGCTGGCTGTGGTGCTGGGCGCATGTTCTACAGTGCGCACCGCCGACAGCAGCGTGACCAGCTTTGCCGGGCAAGCGGCCGCTGTGAACGGGGCGACCTACCGCTTTGAAGAATTGCCATCGCAAAGCAAAGAGCCCCTGTATGGCGAGATCCGGTCCATGGCAGAGAAGGCACTTTCGGAAACAGGCCTGAAGCGCGATGATGCAGCGGCCCGCTACAGCGTGGAAGTCAGCATGGTCAGCGAACAATTCCTGCGCCAGCCGTATGTGGTGCTGGGCCGGTATTCGCGTTTTGTGATGCCATCCGACCGCCTTTTTTGGCCCGGCTATTACCCGATCCCGATGGACAGCATCACCTATCGCTACCAGTTGCGACTGGTCATGCGCGATACCAGCACTGCCAAGGTCGCTTACGAAACAACCGCGGAACTCGAAGTGCCGTGGTCCGACTCCATCAACATGATTCCGGCGCTGCTGAAGGCGGCACTGCGTGACTATCCGACGCCCCCCACCAGCACGCGCAAAGTGCAGGTAGAACTGGGCCAAGCCAGCGTATCCCGACCTTGATGGTGGCCACACGCATCATCGCCGTTCGCCACGGGGAGACGGCCTGGAACGTTGAGACACGCATTCAGGGACAACTGGACATCGGCCTGAACAGCAAAGGGCAGTGGCAGGCGCAACGCGCAGGCCAGGCCCTGTCAGATGAACCGATTGCCCGCATTTATTCCAGCGATCTGTCCCGCGCCCATGCCACAGCACGGGCCATTGCACAACACAGCACTGACCCACGGGCGCGCCAAGTAGAAGTTCACACCGGCCTGCGCGAACGCGGCTTTGGCGTGTTTGAAGGCCAGACCTATGCAGACATTGAAAGCAAATGGCCAGAGGAATCCAAACGCTGGCGCCAGCGCGACCCCCACTTCGCGCCACCCGGCGGTGAGACGCCGACCCAAGTGTTGGAACGCGTTGCAGCCACCGTCAATGCATTGGCCGCACCGCACATGGGCGAACAAATCGTGTTGGTGGCGCATGGCGGCGTGATGGACATGTTGTACCGGCTGGCCACGCAACAAACCGTGGGCGCACCGCGGACCTGGGAGCTCGGCAACGCGGCGATCAACCGCTTGCTGTGGACACCCGATGGGCTAACGCTGGTCGGCTGGTCTGACACGCGGCATCTGGAAGACACGCTGGACGAGGCCTCTGCTTAGCGTTTCGGCGTCTTTCAATTTCCTTGGTTGGCGCTACCTGAGCGGGGAGCTGTGCGGGGCCTCATGGTGTGCCTAAGGCCACACAAATCGGCTCCGCACAGCCCCCTGCTCCGGTAGAGAGGTAGTCAGCTGCCACCCGCTCCACTCTGCTTCTTCTCGCCGGGGTGGGGAGTGCCGGGAGCCGATTTGTGTGGCCTTAGGCACACCATGAGGCCCCCGGCATTCCCCACCCCGGAAGGACACACTGCTGTCGTAAGTTCATCCAAACAGCCCTTGCAAATACCAAGCGGCCTGCGCTGCGCCGGTGTGCGTGTCTGCATCGGCCGTGCAGCCGGTGTGCTGCTTCATGCGGTCTGCATAAATCCACACCAGCCCGGCCTGCGGACTGCGCGCCACGAAGTAATCGCGCAGCACCGGCGTTCCTTCCAGCCAGCCCGTCTCCAGCCGCTGCGGACCCGCCAATAGCATGAGCGCGCCCTGGTAGTGCGGGCAGCCCTGCTGCACCTGCAGCTTTTGCGGCTGGGCCAGCAGCCAGGTCGGGTAGAGTGCAGCTACAGGATGTAATTCCGAGTAAAAATGGCCTGCAACGCCCGCAGAATATGCGCAAGCAGCTCCTGATTTA
>JAYWAV010000039.1:0-2598 GCA_043782015.1 Rhodoferax sp.
AAGGGCAAGCCGGATGTGGAGATGGTGGTGCGCGAGACGCGCCATGGCCCGGTGTTGAGCGATGTGCAGAAGTCGCACGCGGATCTGTTGGACACCAGCAACTTTGTGATTGCGCTGCGCTGGAGCGCACTGGATGCAGACAACCGGACCGTTCTGGCAGCGTTTGAGGGTAACCGCGCGCAGTCGGTGGATGACCTTGTCAAGGCGTATGCGCACTACCACTCGCCGATGCAGAACCTGGTGGCCGCCGATGTGACCGGGAAAATTCTCTACAAGGCGGTGGGCAAGGTACCGCTGCGCCGCGCGGACAACGACATCATGGGGATGGCACCGGCTCCCGGCTGGGATGCGCGCTACGACTGGTCCGGCTGGCTCGACATTGCGCAAACGCCGCAAGACAGCGGCGCCAAGGGCTGGGTGGCCACTGCCAACCAGCGCATCACGCCGCCTGGCTACAAACCATTTATGGGACAAGACTGGGCGGTTTCGTACCGGTTTGACCGCATCGAAAAGCTGCTGGCTGCCACACCGCGCCATGATGTGCAAAGCATGGAGCGCATCCAGGCGGATTGGACATCGCTTGCGACACTGCGCCTGTTGCCATTTTTGCAAAAGACCCAAAGCAGCCATCCGCTGGCTGCAGCGGCACTGGCCAGTCTGGCGCAGTTTAATAGCGTGATGCGCCCCGAACAATCTGCGCCACTGATCTTCTCGGTGTGGGTGGACGAGCTGACGCGCGGTGTGCTTGCGCCGAAGCTGGGCGAGGCTAAGTTCAAGTCACTGTATGGCAAGCGGCATTTCCGCACCGCCATCGAAGGCATTCTGGAGCACGACAACGCGTGGTGGTGTGCGCCGATGCGCTGCGAGGAGCAGTCGAGTGCCGCGCTGGACCGCGCGTTGCAGCGTCTGCAAAACCAGTATGGAGCCGATGTCGCGGACTGGACTTGGGGCCGCGCGCATTTAGCGAAGAGCAGTCACCAGCCGTTTGACAACGTACCCCTGCTGGCGCCGTACTTCGACGTGATGGTGCCCACCGGCGGGGACTCCAACACCGTGAACGTAGGCCACTACTGGCCCAATGACACCAAGACGCCGTTTGCGAATCGGCATGCGGCATCCATGCGCGCGGTTTACGACCTGGCGGACCTGGAGAAGTCGCAGTTTATTTACCAAACCGGACAGAGCGGCCTGGTGTGGTCAGACCGCTACCGCGACATGCGCGACGCATGGGCACAGGTGCAGTACCGCCCTTTGCAGATGCAGCCCACTACGTTCCGCCATAGCCAGACCTTAAGTCCTTAATCGCCCTGGCCGAGGCGGCTAAGCCCGTACGGTTTCAGGGTTATCCGGCGTGCAAAGATGTGGGTTCGGGGATAGACTGAATTCCTAACTACACGGAGACAAAACCATGAAAAAACTGCTGGTCGTTGCTGCTGCCATGTCCGCCTCTATGTCTACCTTTTGGGCGCATGCCGAATCCTATCCCTCTAAACCGGTGACCATCGTCGTGCCGTTCGCCGCTGGTGGACCGACTGACCGCGTGGCACGTGATTTGGCCGAAGCCATGCGCAAGCCATTGGGTGGCGTGAGCATCATCATTGACAACACCGCAGGTGCTGGCGGCTCGATCGGCGCCGCGAAGGTGGCGCGGGCTGCGCCGGATGGGTATACGGTTCTTCTGCACCACATCGGTATGGCCACGATGCCTACGCTGGTGCGCAACCTGTCGTTCAAGGTAGAGAGCGATTTCGAATACCTGGGCATGGTCAACGACGTGCCAATGACGTTAATTGGACGCCCCTCGTTGCCGGCCAAAAACTACAAGGAACTGGCCACCTGGATTGACCAGAACAAAGGCAAAATCAATCTGGGCAATGCCGGAGTGGGCGCGGCCTCGCATCTGTGCGGCTTGTTGTTCCAGAACGCCCTGCAGGTCGAGATGACCACTATCCCTTACAAGGGCACGGCCCCGGCGATGACCGACCTGATGGGCGGCCAGATTGACCTGTTATGCGATCAGACCACCAACACCACCCAGCAGATTGAAGGCAAGAAGGTGATTGGCTACGCGGTGACCACTGCCAAACGTCTGACCACGCCAGCACTGAAGGACCTGCCTACGTTGCAGGAGGCAGGTCTAAAAGGCTTTGAAGTCACGATCTGGCACGGCCTGTATGCGCCCAAGGGCACGCCTGCGGATGTAGTTGCGAAGATCAATGCGGCGCTGAAGGTTGCGCTGAAGGATCCTGACTTCATCAAGAAGCAGGAGGCATTGGGTGCGGTGGTGGTGGCTGACAAGCGCATGGAGCCAGCCGAGCACAAGAAATTTGTCGCCACCGAAATCGCCAAGTGGAGCCCTGTTATCAAGGCCGCTGGCGTTTACGCCGACTAAACGTGGCCCCCACGCTCCGCCGCTGCGCGGGTCGCTGCCCCCCGAGGGGGCGAACCCACCTTGGGGCGGTCCGGCGGTGGGTTGCTCTGCGATCTTCGGCTGTGCCTCAGACTCCCCAGACAATTTCCTTGTCCGCCTGGTGGCAGCGCTTGAGCATGTCGATGAAAGGCACGGCGCGCTGGCGCAAGGAAATGCCGTCTGCACGG
>JAYWAV010000040.1:0-2598 GCA_043782015.1 Rhodoferax sp.
TGCATGGCGGCCGCGTTGGCCTGGAAGTCGACAGCGCGGGGGTTGAGTTGGGTTTCCAGAGCGGGCATGCGGGTCCTCGTTGCGGGTGAATGCTTCACCGTAACGTGAAAGTCAGCGTCAAAGTCAGCCAAATCCCTGAGCTTACGGAAAACCCCGACCATGCATTCCGACAATCAGGTTGCAAATCATGCCAACTTGATCAAGACTTGAACCATGCACAGTCTGCCGCCAAACCAACGACGTACCGCCGCCACCCCCATGGCATTCGCCAGAAGCGTGGTCGCCGCCTACACCCAGTATGGTCAAGACCCACAACCCGCCCTGGCGCTGGCACAGATCACGCCAACTGAACTGACCGAGCCCGCCGGCCACATCACCGCGCGGCAGATGGAGGTGCTCTCGGGTGCCGCCATGCAGGCGCTGAACGACGAAGCGCTGGGCGCCTTCACCCGCGCGCTGCCCTGGGGCAGCTACGGCATGCTGGCGCGCGCGTCGATTACCTCGCCCAACCTGGGCATGGCCCTGAAGCGCTGGTGCCGCCACCATGCGCTGCTGACAGACGACATCACGCTGCGCGTAATCTCGGTGGGCGAGGTCGCCGCCATCACCGTCACTGAATCGCACCCCGGCCGCATCAAGGAGTTTGGCCTGGTCCACGTGCTGCGCAATATACATGGCCTGGCCTGCTGGTATGTGGATTCACGCATTCCCCTGCAAGGCGCGCGTTTCCCGTTTGCCGCCCCGCCGCACGCTGGCGCCTACGCCCTGCTGTTCCCCGGCCCGCTGCAATTCAACGCCCCCCAGGCCGAGCTGCGGTTCGACGCCCGTTACCTCGCCCTGCCACTGCGCCGCGACGAAAAAGCCCTGCAAACCATGCTGCAACGCGCCCTGCCGCTGACGGTGCTGCAGTACCGAAGTGACCAACGTGATCGCCTGCTGGCGCAGCAAATTCGCCAGGCCCTGGCCGACCCAGCGGTGACCGCCCACACCGCTGAAACCCTGGCCGCTACCCTCAACCTGTCCCCCCGCTCCCTGCACCGCCAGCTACAGGAAGAAGGCGTGTCGCTGCAGCAGATCAAAGACGACGTGCGCAGCGACAAAGCCAAAGATTTGTTGTTGCGAACCTCAAAACCCATCAAACAGATCGCCGCCGCCGCAGGGTTTCGAAACGAAAAAAGCTTCAGCCGCGCGTTTCAGGGTTGGACGGGGGTGTCGCCAGGGGTGTTTCGGGCGAGTTCGCGGGCCTGACCCACTGCCGCACAGATGGCGTCATCAACCGGTCATGGCGGAAGTGGTGCGCCATTCAGGCATCGCGATG
Organism: Rhodoferax sp.; assembly: GCA_043782015.1. GTDB lineage: Bacteria > Pseudomonadota > Gammaproteobacteria > Burkholderiales > Burkholderiaceae_C > Allorhodoferax. The sequence continues at coordinate 1,319 of JAYWAV010000040.1, forward strand.
GTCGGCCTGCCGCCCGACGTTGACAGGGAAACGCCGACAACGACAGGCACCCAAGACGCTATAAATTCAATAGCTGCCCAGGCAGTGAATACCTGGACCTCCATGCCAAAAGGCCTAAAAAATGCCGTTTTTAGCGTCCCGAATGGCCCGCCTGCGTTCTTCAAGCCGCTCATCAGGTGCTTTACACACCGAAAATAGGCGCTGTCAACCCAACACCCTTGAGGCACGCTGTCTGTAGCGGACCGCCAAAAAAAGAGACACCTCCTTTCATTCCCCGGCCACTGGCGCTTCACCGCCGCCAGACAGCGCCACCCACTCCCGCCGCACCTTGTCCACATTTTCCACTCCGCTCGTTTCTGCTTCTTTCTCTGAACCACCTGACGCCCGCCGCGACGTGTTGCAAGGCCCCCACCTGCCGGCGCTGATCCGCACCGAGGTGCTGGCGGACCTGCTGGAGGCAACGGCTGCGCGCCTGCCTGACCAGGTCGCGCTGATGTTTGGCGACCAGCAGCTGACATACCGGGCGCTCAACGCCCGGGCCGACCAGGTCGCATCAAGCCTGATCGATGCGGGCGTGCGCCCCGGCCACATCGTCGGGATGTGGCTGCCGCGCGGCATCGACTTGCTGGTGATGCAGGCGGGCATTGCCAAAGCGGGCGCGGCGTGGCTGCCGTTTGATGCCGATACGCCAGCCGACCGTATCGCGGTGTGCCTGGACGATGCGCAGGCCATTGGCCTGGTGACGTGTGCGGCCTTTGCTTCGCGGGTGGCTGACCGGCAAGTCTGGACCGCTGAAGCGCTGCAACGGCCCACGCCCACGCTCATGCGCCGCATCGGCGTGTTGCCGTCGCACCCGGCCTATGTAATTTACACGTCCGGCTCCACCGGCAAACCCAAGGGCATCGAGATCAGCCAGGGAAGCATTTGCCACTTTTTGCGCAGCGAAAACACGCAGCTGCAGATCACCGAGGCTGACCGCGTCTACCAGGGCTTTTCGGTGGCGTTCGACATGTCGTTCGAGGAAATCTGGATCAGCTACTTGGCCGGGGCCACGCTGTGGTTGGCCCCGAAAGAAGTCGCCTCGGACCCGGAAGCTTTGCCGCTGGCGCTGATCGCGAACCAGGTCACCGTGCTGCACGCCGTGCCCACGCTGCTGGCGCTGTTCACGCAAGATGTGCCCGGGCTGCGGCTCATCAACCTGGGTGGCGAGATGTGCCCGCCCTCGCTGGTGGCACGCTGGGCGCGGCCGGGGCGGCGCGTTTTCAACACCTACGGGCCGA
>JAYWAV010000041.1:0-2591 GCA_043782015.1 Rhodoferax sp.
CGTACTGGCGAAGTTTTTGGCCAAAAACGGGCCGAGCGGCTGGTATTCCCAACCTTGAATGTCTCTGGCGCTCCAGTCGTTGAACAGGCTGATGCCGAAGACATGGCCTTCGGCGTCCCGCATAGCCACCGGCTCGCCCAGCGCGTTGCCTCTAGCCATGACCACGCCTAGTTCGAGCTCGTAGTCCAGCCGCTGGCAAGGGCCGAAGCTGGGGGTGGCGGCATCTGGCGCTTTGGTCTGCCCCTTGGGGCGGTAAAAAGCGGTGCCGCTGGCCACGATGCTGGAGGCACGGCCGTGGTAGCCAATGGGCACCCACTTGTAGTTGGGCAACAGCGGGTTGTCGGGCCGCATCTGCTGGCCGATGGTGGTGGCGTGGTGAATGCTGGTGTAGAAGTCGGTGTAGTCGCCCACATCGCAGGGCAGCCCAAGGGTGACCTGGTCCTGGCAGTGAAGTGCGGCTTCAAACACGGCGCGGTGGGGGCTGCCGACTCGCAGCCCATCGGACAACGCTTGCCGCAGCCTTTTCCGCACGGCCACGGGCTGGTCCATCAGCCGTGCCATGTCGGCATGCTCTAGCAACCCGGCGGCCTGCAAGTCCACAATTTCCCGGCCAATCGCCACGCCGATGCGCCACGCGGCGTCGCCCGGCTCTTTGAAGCGGCCAAATGGCAGGTTCTGGATGGGGAAGTCGGTGGCCGGGTCGTTGGCGGATTCGACCCAGCTTTGCAAATCGGCATCGTGGGTCGCGTCGAGGGTGGTCATGGCGTGTTCGGGTTGAAGTGTTTGGCTAGGCCCTGCCAGCTTTGCTGGTAGTGCGCCTGCAGGCTGGGGCAGGCCAGCGCTTGGGCGGTGGGGCGCAGCACGCAGCGGGTTTCAAACATGAAGGCCATGGTGTCGGTGATGGCGTGCGGCTGGCTGGTGTCGGCTTGGCTGGCTTTGTCGAAGGTGGCGGCGTCGGGGCCGTGGGCCGTCATACAGTTGTGCAGGCTGGCCCCGCCGGGCACAAAGCCTTCGGCCTTCGCGTCATATGCGCCATGCACCAGGCCCATAAATTCACTGGCCAGGTTGCGGTGAAACCAGGGCGGGCGAAAGGTGTCTTGCGCCACCAGAATACGCGGCGGGAAGATCGCGAAATCAATGTCGCTCACACCCGGCGTGGCGCTGGCCGAATGCAGCACCAGAAAAATCGACGGATCGGGGTGGTCGTAGCTGATGGAGCCGATGGCGTTGAAGCGCCGCAAATCGTACTTGTACGGCGCGCAGTTGCCGTGCCAGGCCACCACGTCCAGAGGGGAGTGGTCCATGGCGGCGGACCACAGCTGGCCCATGAATTTGCCCACCAGCTGGTGCGGGCCGCCCACGTCTTCAAAGGCCGCCACAGGCGTTAAAAAGTCGCGCGCATTGGCCAGCCCGTTGGCACCAATCGGCCCCAGGTCAGGCAGGCGAAACGGCGCGCCGTAGTTCTCACAGATGTAGCCACGCGCCTCGGCGTCGAGCAGTTCCACCCGAAAACGCACACCGCGCGGAATCGCCACGATTTCTTGTGGCTCCGCCTCGATGACGCCCAGCTCGGTGACAAAACGCTGTCGCCCCACCTGCGGCACGATCAGCAGCTCGCCGTCGGCGCTGTAAAAGCAGCGCTGCACCATCGACTGGTTAGCGGCATAGCGGTAAATGTGGGTGCCGCTATGCGCATGGGCATCGCCGTTGCCCGCCATGCTGAACAAGCTATCGACAAAATCCGTGGGCTGCTGCAACGCAGGCTGCGGTGACCAGCGCAGCGCGTTGGGCGGCGTGGTGGGGTAATCGGCCGTGACGGTGGATGCGGCCAGCCGCTCAAACGGCGCATGGGTGGCAGCCGGACGAATGCGGTACAGCCACGAGCGGCGGTTGTCTGCACGCGGCGCGGTGAAGGCCGAGCCGGTGAGCTGCTCCGCGTACAGGCCGTAGGCACAGCGCTGGGGCGAGTTGCGCCCCACCGGCAGCGCACCGGGGAGCGCCTCGGTGGCAAAGCTATTGCCAAAGCCAGACTGGTAGTTCAGCGCGGTGGGCATCCCAGGTCCTCAGTCCAGCTTGATGTTGTTGGCCTGGATGAGCCGGCCCCAGCGCTCGCGCTCGGTTTTCACGTAGCTGGTCATCTGCGCAGGCGTGCCTGGCATGGCTTGCACACCGAGTGCCTGGAAGCGGGCCTTGATGGCGGTGCTGTCCAGCGCCTGCTGCAGCGCGCGGCTGTAGCGGGCAACTGTCTCTGGCTTGGCAGCGGCAGGCGCCACCAGCCCTTGCCAGGCCCAAGCTTCAAAGTTGGGCAGTCCTTGTTCAGCCAGCGTCGGAATCTCGGCCATGGTCTTGATGCGGGTGGGGCTGGCCACGCCAATGGCCTTGAGCTTGCCCGCGCTGATGAAAGGGTAGCCAACAGCCGAGTCGATGAACATGAACGGCACCTGCCCGGCCATCACGTCCTGAACAGCAGGCGCTGCACCGCGGTAAGCCACATGCGTGAGCTTGAGCTTGGCCGCATCGCCGAGCAGCTCGACCGACAGATGGTGCGGGCTGCCGACCCCGGCCGACGCATACGGAGTGCCGCCCGCAGG
>JAYWAV010000042.1:0-2590 GCA_043782015.1 Rhodoferax sp.
GTCAGACCAGTAGTTAAACAACTGCCATTTGTAAGTTCCCTTTTCAGGGACCTGGATGGTGTCTTTGTGCATAGCCGTTCAAAAGAGTTGAGAGGTCGGCCGGCGCACTGGTTTGTACATCGGCCTGTAGCTATGACGCATGGGGCCCTGAAATGGTTGACAAACCGTTCAAAACAACGCGAAACCCGACAGTAACGGCCCACAAATGCGCCGATTTGGTGCGCGCGCAGTGGCGGTTGACGCCCCAATCAGGGCAGAAAACCCATGGCGCGCGCGTCCCGAACCTCGGGTTTGATACGGTGTTCGGCCTCCAGTTGCTCCAGAAACTCCCGGGGCGCCAGTACGGAGTCCAGTATTTGCACCTGCCTCTGGACTGCCGCAAAGTCGCCCAGACACAGTTGGTCCAGCTGGTCCAACCCGTCGGCAAGCTCTTTGTGCAGCAGGCTGGCATCGCCTGCGCAAGCCTCGGCCACAAAGAAAGCCGTTCGCTGCACCCGGCTCAAGGGCTTGAACTGGATCTTGAAGGTAAACCGGCGCAGGGCGGCTTGGTCCACCCGGTCCATCAGATTGGTCGTGCAGATGAAGATGCCGCGAAAACGCTCCATGCCCTGCAGCATTTCATTGACCTCACTGACCTCGTAGGTACGCTGGGCGCCGCGGCGGTCTTGCAGAAAACTGTCCGCTTCGTCCAGCAATAGCACTGCGCCTTCCGACTCTGCTTCACGGAACATGGCAGCCATGTTCTGCTCGGTCTCGCCGATGTATTTGCTCATCAAATCACTGGCCTGGCGCACAATCAGGGGCTTGTTCAAAGTCGCTGCAACGTATTGCGCAAGTGCAGATTTTCCGGTTCCTGGCGGGCCATAAAAGCACAACGTACCGTGGCCTCGGGCCTGCAGTGCCTGCACCACGCTGCCGATCTCAAAGCGGCAGTGCAGGTGCAGCATGGACAGGTCGTAGGTGGTGGCAGCCTGACCGGCCGCAGCGGGTGGCAGGTTGCCCAAGGCCACATCCGCGTTGCGCAGTTGCCGCTCGATTAGCCCTTCCAGCAGCGCCGGGTCTTTGTCCGCACCCGGCGGACTGGCCAGCTCGGCAAAACGGGCTGCCGTGCGGATCTGTGCGGGTGTCAGCCCCTTGCGGCTGGTCAGCCGCGCGACAAACGCGTCAGAAACCGGCACCCCTTGCAGCGTCTTGCGCACCACGCCCGCACGGGCGCCAGGCGGTGGAGATTTCAGCTCGAGATGGTAGGCAAAGCGGCGGCGAAACGCCGGGTCGATCTGCTCAATCCGGTTGGTCACCCAGATGGTCGGCACCGCGTTGGTTTCCAGAATCTGGTTGACCCAGGCCTTGCCGCTGACGCTGCCAGTGGCGGGCGTGGCCAACGCATCGGCCCGGGCGATCAGGTGGGCGGTTTCGTTGCTCAGGGGCGGGAAAACGTCTTCCACCTCATCAAACAGCAAGGCCGCCTGATCGCTGCCCTTCAGGAACGCCTGGGCAATCTGCAAGGAGCGGTAGCGATCCCGACCGCTCAAACTGTTGCCATCGCGGTCCGCATATTCGACCTCAAAAAGCTCCAGCCCCGCTGCCTGCGAGACCACTTTCGCCAACTCGGTCTTTCCCGTGCCCGGCGGGCCATACAGGAGGATATTGATGCCCGCCTCCTTGCGGCTGACCGCATGGGTCAGCAAATCGCACAGCACTTTGGCGTCTTCTGCAACAAAGGCAAAGTCCGCCATGCACAGCATGCTTTTGCTGGACAGTCGGGTGAACACTGCCATCAGCTCCGACTGGTCGCGGTACTGGCGCATGAGCACGGGCGGCAATTTTTCGCTGACCTTCATCAGATCCGCCAAATCGGTGATGTTGTGTTCGGAGATCAGGTTTTCCACCAGGCCGATGCGCTCCAGCCGGGAGCCCGCGCGCAGCGCCTCACCCAACTCCTGTGGACTAACGCCCGCAACTTCGGCAATGGCAGCGTAGGCTTCCGGCGCGTTGTTGACCTTGAACTCGACCAGAATGCTGCGCATCTCACGCTGGTAGCGGGCCAGCGTGCCGTACAGCAACAAAGCGCGTTCGGCCTTGTTGAGTTGCAGCAGGCCCGCCAATGCGTTGATGTTCTTTTCAATCAACGTGGATTGCTTGCGCAGCGCGTGGCTGAGCCATTCTCCGGTGGCCAACATCACCGAGATCAGGTCGCGCGGCTGGTCTTTGGCGTATTCGTCCAAAAAGAAAAACAACGTGGCTTCGTCGTACGGCCCGCGCCAGACACCATGGCGCGCCAAAAACTCGTGCTCGCCCAAGGCCTCATGTCCGCGCCAGAGTTCATTACCCACACAGCGCCGGGCAAGGAAGTCTCGCAAACGGACCAACACCGAGACAGGCCACACCAGATGGCGGCCCGCCAAGCCGACCACGCTGGTGAAATCGCGGCGCACGTTGAAGCTCGCGCCCTGACGCGCTGCCAGGGTCAACACAAAGTGAGAGCACATCAAATCCAGCACCGGCGCGTCAGATAAGCCCGGTGACGGAATCAGGTGCCCGCTTTGGGGCGGGGAGAGCGAACGCTTGACCATCAAACGCCTCCAGCACG
>JAYWAV010000043.1:0-2588 GCA_043782015.1 Rhodoferax sp.
GCCCAGCAGCCAGGTGCTGAATTTTTCATCCGCGACCAGGGCGGCGTTGAGCTCTGTCGCGAAATACCCGGGGCCAATGCCGTTGACATTGATGCCATGCGGACCCCAGTCAATCGCCATGCCCTTGGTCAGCATTTTGACGGCGCCCTTGCTGGCGGTATAAGGCGCGATGTTGGGGCGGCCCAGCTCACTTTGAACCGAACAGATATTGATGATTCGGCCGTGTTTGCGCGGGATCATCTTTCGGGCCACGGCCTGACCCACCAGGAACACGCTGTCCAGGTTGGTACGCATCAACTCATGCCAGTCTTCCTCGCGGAAATCTTCCAGCGGTGCGCGGCGCTGCATGCCGGCATTGTTGATGAGGATGTCGATCGGGCCAATGCTGGCTTCGATGTCGTCCACCGCCGCTTTGACGGTTGGTGATTGCGTCACGTCAAACACACGGGTGTGGACACTCAGCCCCTCGCCCTTGAGGAGCTCGGCGGCCGCGAGGACTTTGGCCTCGCCACGCCCATTGAGAATAACCGTCGCGCCAGCCTGGCCCAGGCCGCGCGCAAGGGCCAGCCCGATGCCGCCGGACGAGCCCGTGATCAGGGCGATGCGGCCATCGAGCCTGAAATTTGTTGTGGACATCATTTACGTCAACCTTTGTCCGGTCGTTCCTTCAAACAAATGCGTTTTGGGGGCCTGAATATCGAGTCGGATCACGTCGTCAGGTTTGGCCTGCGTGCGGCCGTGGATCACCACCACGATTTGCGCATTGCCCACTTCCAACAGCAGCTCGGTCTCGGCGCCAGTGGGTTCGACCACAATGACTTTGGCGGCGATGCCCTGGCCATTCGCAGGCGCACCGTCAGACAAGGCGACATCGCCGGGACGCACGCCGTAACTCACGGCCTGGCCATCGACCCCGGCAGTGGTGGAATCGGCTGGCCAGCGTTCGCCCTGCGCCTCAACCCAAGCCTTGCCATCGGCCTTGCGCAATGTGCCTGCCAGCACGTTCATCGAGGGTGAACCGATGAATTGCGCCACAAACAAGTTGCCCGGCGCGTCAAACAACTCAAGCGGCGTGCCGATCTGCTCAATGATGCCGTCGTGCATCACCACGATGCGGTCGGCCAGTGTCATGGCCTCGATCTGGTCATGTGTCACGTAGACCGTGGTGGTCTTGAGGCGTTGGTGCAGGGCCTTGATTTCGGCGCGCATGGAGACTCGCAGCTTGGCGTCCAGATTGGACAACGGTTCGTCAAAAAGGAACACCTTGGGGTCGCGCACGATGGCGCGCCCCATGGCCACACGCTGACGCTGCCCGCCTGACAATTCGCGCGGGAAGCGGTCCAGCAAAGGGTCGAGGTTCAAAATGCGCGCAGCATCGCCGACCCGTTTTTCAGTCAGCGCCGCATCGGCTTTGCGCAGTTTGAGGCTGAAGGCCATGTTGTCGCGCACCGTCATGTGCGGGTACAGGGCGTAACTCTGGAACACCATGGCAATGTCGCGATCCTTGGAGTCCAGGTCATTGACGACTTTGCCGTTTACCGCGATCTCGCCACCGCTGATCTCCTCCAGCCCGGCGAGCATGCGCAACAGCGTGGACTTGCCGCAGCCCGAGGGCCCGACCAGCACGACAAACTCGCCATCGCTGATGTCAAAGCTGATGCCATGGATGATCTTGGTCTTGCCGAAGCTTTTTTCAATATTGCGGAAGGAAACGTTTGCCATGGAATGATGCTCTTCGTTGGTGTCAGCTCTTCACGGCGCCAGCTGTCAGGCCCGACACCATGTAACGCTTGAAGGTGTAATAGATTGCGGCGGGCGGCATGGCGTAGATCAGCCCGGTGGTCATGAGCAGTTCCCACGGGGAATCATCCGCCGAAAGAAAGTTGCCCAATGCCACCGCCAGGGTCACGCTGGTGTCGTTGGACAGCAGCAAAAATGCGTACAGGTACTCGTTCCAGGCCAGCAGCAGCGCATAGGTGCCAACAGCCACCAGGGAGGGCACCATCAGCGGCAAATACACCAGCCGGAACAATTGCAGCGCGGTCGCGCCGTCCATCCTGGCTGCCTCGTCGAGTTCAAATGGCAACTTGTCCGAGGCCTGTTTGAGCACCCAGATGCAATACGGCGAAGCAATCGTCACCATCGCCAGAATCAAGGCCCACTGGCTGTTGAGCAGACCGTAGTTGCCCATCGTCTTGTACATGGGCACAGCCAGGAAGGCGGCGGGAATGAAGTACGTGAACAGGGCCAGATTCATCACCGTGCGTCCACCGCGCACCTTGAGGCGGCTGATCGCAAATGCGGCCGCTGTGGATACCCCGAGGGTCAGCGCACCAACCGAGATCGCAATGATCAGCGAGTTGCCCATCTGCGTCCAGAAATGTTCCAGATAGAAATGCTTTTGTCCAAAGACAAATGCGAAGTTGTCCAGCGTCGGGTTCTTCGGCCACAGCCGTCCGGAAGTCGCATGGTCTCTCGGTGATATTGCAAACAGCACCATGTGGTAGATCGGAATCAACGTCCACAGCAGCACGGGAATGCCAATCAGCAGCAGCTTGGCTTCTGTTGCCACCGTTTTGAAAGTGATG
>JAYWAV010000044.1:0-2588 GCA_043782015.1 Rhodoferax sp.
CCGCGTCTGGCCGATGCCAAATTCTTTTTTGACCAGGACCGTAAGAAGACGCTCGCGTCGCGCGTTGAAGGTTTGGGTAAGGTGGTTTATCACAACAAGCTGGGCACGCAGGGCGAGCGCGTTGAGCGCGTGCGTGCGATTGCGAAGGCGATTGCGGCACAACTGGGCGATGCGACATTGGTCGCGCAAGCCGATCAGGCAGCGCAACTGGCCAAGACTGATCTGGTGACCGACATGGTCGGCGAATTCCCTGAGCTGCAGGGCATCATGGGCGGCTATTACGCGCTCAACGATGGTCTGGACGCCAAGGTTGCGCACGCGATTGAAGACCACTACAAGCCGCGCTTCGCCGGCGATGCTTTGCCGCGCAACGATGTGGGCGTGGTGGTGGCGCTGGCTGACAAACTGGAAACGCTGGTGGGCATGTTCGGTATTGGCAATCTGCCAACGGGCGACAAGGATCCGTTTGCGCTACGCCGTCACGCGTTGGGGGTGATTCGAATTCTTGTGGAGCGAGACTTAAAAATTGATCTGGAGTCACAGTTAATCCGGTTTGCCGAGCGCCCATTCAAGGGGCTTGATGGCGAAGCGTTTTCTGCGCTGACTACTTTCATCTACGAGCGTCTCGCAGGTTCCCTGCGCGAGCAAGGCTACAGCGCGCAAGAAGTCGATGCCGTGCTGGCGCTGCGCCCACAACGCCTGGGCGACGTGCCCAAACGCCTCGCCGCCGTACGCGCCTTCGCCGCATTGCCCGAAGCCCCGGCTTTGGCTGCCGCCAACAAACGCGTCGGCAACATTCTGAAGAAAGTTGAAGGAGCAGTGGATGCCTCCATCAACGCCAGTTTGCTGGTCGAGCCAGCAGAAAAGGCCTTGGCAGATGCTCTGAAAACCGTAGCGCCTCACGCTGATTCCGCCTGGGCTGCAGGCAATTACACAGAAAATCTGCAAGCGCTGGCCGCCCTCAAGGCGCCGGTCGATGCATTCTTCGATGGTGTGATGGTCAATGCCGAAGACCCGGCGCTGAAGGCGAATCGTCTGGGCTTGCTGGCCACGCTACACGCAGCGATGAACCGTGTCGCTGACCTATCGAAACTGGCGGCATAAACCGAAACGCAAGACACCATGAAACTCTGCATCCTCGACCGCGACGGAACGATCAACGAAGACAGCGAAGAGTTCGTCAAGTCGCCGGGTGAGTGGCAGCCGCTGCCCGGTGCGTTGGAGGCGATTGCCAAGCTGAACCACGCGGGCTGGCATGTGGTGGTGGCAACCAACCAGTCGGGTCTGGGTCGTGGTCTGTTTGACATGTCGGCGCTGAACGCGATGCACGCCAAGATGCACAGCATGTTGGCAGGCGTGGGCGGTCGGGTCGATGCGATTTTCTTTTGCCCGCATGCACCGGACGACAACTGCCGCTGCCGCAAGCCCGAGCCGGGCCTGTTCGAGCAAATTGGCGAGCGATACGGCGTGGACCTGCGCACTGCAGTGGCGGTGGGCGATTCGGCGCGGGATTTGGTGGCCGCGGTAACAGCGGGTTGCGAGCCGCACCTGGTGCTGACAGGCAAGTCGCTGGCCCACCGCGGGCGTGCTTTGCCCGAAGGCATTCCGGCGCACACCGTGGCGCACCAAGATCTGGCGGCCTTTGCAGACTATCTGGTCGCGCGCGCATGAGCAGCAAGAACACCGGCAATAAATTCGCCCCACCACGCGCCGGTTTGGTATCGGCCTTCATCCGTTCTTGCATTCACATGCTGTGGATGTTGGTCACGGTGATCCCCTGGGGCATCATCATGGTGACAGCATCGCTTCGCGTGCGCGGCAAGCCGCTGTGGTGGATGGCGGTGCGCTGGCTGGGTTGGGCGATGGGCGGCGCGCGGGCGATTCTGGGTATTCAGACCCGCATCACGGGTTGGGAAAACCTGCCCGTCGGCGAAACTGCGCCGGCGATCCTGTTGGTCAAACACCAGTCAACGCTAGAGACTTTTTTGATGCCCACATTGATGCCGCACCCGCTGGCCTATGTGTTCAAGAAAGAGCTGATTTACGTGCCCTTCTTCGGCTGGGCGATGGCGCGGCTGGACATGATCCACATCGACCGCAGCCAGCGCGCGCAGGCCTTCAACAAGGTGGTAGCGCAGGGCAGGGGCCTGTTGGCGCAAGGCATCTGGATCATCATGTTTCCCGAAGGTACGCGTATTCCACGCGGCCAAAAGGGCGTTTACAAAACCGGTGGCACGCGTCTGGCAGTAGAGACGGGTGCACCGGTGATTCCGGTGGCGGTGGCGTCTGCCAAATGCTGGCCGCGCCGCGCTTTCATCAAGACGCCGGGGATTGTGGATGTGTCCATCGGCAAACCGATTCCCAGTGCAGGCCGCCAGCCGGAAGAGCTGATGCGTGAAGTGGAAGCCTGGATCGAAGCCGAAATGCGCAGGCTGGACCCAGAGGCGTATCTATGATTTTGGGGTCAGACCAATCGCTTAAACGTGTGCTCTGACTCCAACTATTTGAATATGTTGCCGCTGCTTCGTTACACACTGGACCTGTTTGACATACTGCCAAAGCCAGCAGTTGCACCCAAGAAATCCAAG
>JAYWAV010000045.1:0-2588 GCA_043782015.1 Rhodoferax sp.
CAGATCGACCCAACGCTCCGGTCTTCATCTTTATCCACGGCGGCTACTGGCGCGCATTCAGTTCGCATGACTTTCATGGCGTGGCACTGGGCCTGCAGCCGCTGGGCATCACCACCGTCGTTGTCAATTACGCGCTGGCGCCGCGCGTCAGCATTGACGAGATCACCCGCCAGACCCGCGCTGCAGCAGCCTGGACCTTGCGCAACGTCGCGCAATACGGCGGCGACCCTACGCGGGTCGCCATTGGCGGCCATTCGGCGGGAGGGCACCTGACCGCGATGTGCCTGCAAACCGCCTGGGCCGATGACTATGGCCTGCCGCAAGACCCGTTCAAGGCCGCGCTGCTTTTCTCCGGTTTGTACGACATTGAGCCCCTACGCTACAGCTACCTGCAGCCCATGATCCAACTGGACGACGGCATCGTGCGGCGCAACTCGCCCGCTTTTGGCGTACGGCCCTGCAGGACGCCCATCTGGATCACCTGGGGCGGCAATGAATCGACCGAGTTTGCACGCCAGTCATCAACGTACCAAACCGCCTGGAGTGATGCGGGCAACCGCTCAGAGTTAAGCTCCATCGCAGGCGCCAACCATTTCACGGTGATCCACGGCCTGGAGCAACCTGACAGCGAGGTTTGCAGCTGGCTGTTACAAAGCCTGGCCTAGGGCTAATACCGTCTTCCCCAAAGGTTGTTTCGGGATCAAAATAGCGGCATGACAAACATGCATAACACCGCTACGGCACAAACCCAGGCGCCCTACCGCGACCCCAAAAGGTATGCTTGGATATTCTCGCTGCTGGTGCCCTGTACGGTCGCCATCGGGCCATTGCTGGTGCTGTTGACCGGCCAGTATTGGACTTTGTGGCTCCCGGTCGCATTCTTCTATCTGGTTCTGCCACTGGTCGATCTGCTGATGGGCGAGGACACCACCAACCCACCCGAGAGTGCGGTGCCGGCACTGGATGCAGACCCCTACTACCGCTGGATCACCTACCTGCTGGTCCCCATCCTGTGGGCCGCCTTTATTTTCAGCGCCTGGTTTGTCGGTAGCCGTGAACTGCCGGCGCATGCCTGGTTGGCGATGGTCTTCATCACCGGTTCGGTCGGTGGCTTCTGCATCAACCTGGGCCATGAAATGGGCCACAAAAACACCACCCTGGAACGCTGGCTTGCAAAGATTGTGCTGGCACCCACCGGCTACGGACACTTTTACATCGAACACAACCGCGGCCACCACCGCGATGCGTCCACACCCATGGACCCGGCCTCTTCGCGCATGGGCGAATCGATTTACCGCTTTGTGTTGCGGGAAATGCCAGGGGCTTTGGTGCGCGCCTGGGACCTGGAGCGTGACCGCTTGACCCGGGCAAATCTGCCGGTCTGGTCGCTGCACAATGACATTCTCCAACCGGCGCTCATCACGGTGGCTCTATGGGCGGCTCTGATCGTCTGGCTGGGTATTGGCGTTGTGCCGTTTCTGGTCGTCGCTTCGTTTTGGGCGAACTTTCAGCTGACCTCGGCCAACTACATCGAACACTACGGCCTGCTGCGCCAGGAGCGCGCCCCGGGCAAATACGAAATCTGCCAGCCCCACCACTCCTGGAACAGCAACCACACGTTTTCCAACTGGGCGCTGTTCCATTTGCAGCGCCACTCCGACCACCACGCCCACCCGCTGCGGCGCTACCAGTCGCTGCGCCACTTTGACAATTTACCCAGCCTGCCTAATGGTTATTTCGGCATGTTCCTGGTGGCCTATGTGCCGCCACTGTGGCGTTATGTAATGGATGAGCGGCTGCTCAAAGTCGTGGGACGCGACGCCAGGAACATCAACATCGAACCCGCCATGCGCGCGGCGATCATTCGCCGCTACGGGCTGACAGACAGCAGTGCGACAACGACCACCACTGCCGCATAAGCTTTTGCTTTTGCATTCACATTTGCGTTTGCGTTTGCGTTTGTTTTTTCGTCTGCGTCTGCCACTGCTGGCGTGCGTACTGTGGGCCTCGCTGGCCCCGGCGCACGGCACCACACCACCCAAAATCTACAAATACCTGAACGACGGGACAACGTCGTTTTCCGACCAGCCGCCGGCCAAGGGGCCCTACACCATCCTGAGCCTCTCGTGCTTCGCGTGCAACCTCAACTCCAACGTCGACTGGCATTCCACGCGTCTGCATCTGGACGAGTTTGCCTATGCGATTGACAGCGCGGTACGGAAATACGGCGTAGAGCCCGCGCTGGTACGGGCGTTGATCCATGCGGAATCGGGCTTCAATGCCAAAGCCCGATCACGCAAAGGCGCCATGGGCCTGATGCAACTGATGCCCGGCACTGCGCGCGATATGGGCGTGGCCGACCCGGCCCTGCCCGACCTGAATATCCGCGGCGGTACCAAATACCTGGCCAGCCTGTTGCTGCGCTTTCGCGGAGATGTGAAGCTGGCCTTGGCCGCGTACAACGCGGGGCCGGAGGCAGTGACGAAGTACGCAGGCGTTCCGCCGTTTGCAGAAACCACGGTCTATGTGCAGCGGGTGCAGATCCTGCACCAGCGCTACAAGGACGCGCTGCGCAGTTGATCTGCTGC
>JAYWAV010000046.1:0-2585 GCA_043782015.1 Rhodoferax sp.
GAGCTGGCCAAGGAGATTTTGATTGAAATCACCCAGGCCGAGGCATTTGCGCCGATTTACGTGCGGTTGGCCTTCACGCCTGCGTGAATCGTCATTTCACGGCTGCGCGACAAGTCATTCCACGCCTGCGTGACAGGCACGCCCCAGATTCCGACCAGGGGGCTCAGGCTTCGCCTCGCGCCTCGCGCCCCATCAAGGCGGCCACCGCCTGCGCCGGGCTGATCTGGCCATCCAGCAAGGCCACCACGGCCTTGGCGATGGGCATCTCCACACCCAGGCCCTGCGCACGCTGAACCACAGTACGGGCCGAATAAACGCCCTCGGCCACGTGGCCAAGTGAATCAACCGCCTGCTGCAAAGTTTTGCCCTGCGCGAGTGCCAGGCCGACCTGGCGGTTGCGGCTCAGGTCACCGGTGGCGGTCAACACCAGGTCGCCCAGGCCCGAGAGGCCCATGAAAGTGTCGGCCCTGGCGCCCAGCGAAAGACCAAAACGTGTCATCTCGGCCAGACCGCGTGTGATCAGGGCTGCGCGGGCATTGGCGCCCAGATGCAAACCGTCGCACAAACCGGTTGCGATGGCCAGCACATTCTTGACGGCGCCGCCGACTTCAACCCCAACGATGTCGTCGTTGGCATAAACGCGCAGACTGGGGCTGTGAAAGGCTTCGACAAGGGCGTCGCGCACGGTGGCATGCACGCTGCTGGCGACCAGTGCCGTGGGCTGAAGGCGGGCAACCTCCAGCGCAAAACTCGGGCCACTGAGCACGCCGCCCGCCAGACCCGGCGCGACCTGCGTCTGGATTTCGTGGGCCAACAGGCCAAAGCCGTGCTTGACTGTGCCCGCGAGGGCAGGCTCAAAACCTTTGCAAAGCCAGGCCACCGGGGCTCTGCATTCACGGATGGATCCAAGCAAACCACGCAGGGCCGCCATGGGCGAGGCAAGTATTACCAGGTCGGCGGCCTGCACCAGCGGACCCAACTCTCTGGCCGGTGTTGAGAAAATCACCAAGGCCTGTGGTAACGCGACGCCGGCCAGGTACCTGGCGTTGGCGCGGTCAGATTGCATGGTTTTCGCCTGCGCCGGGTCGCGCGCCCACAGCGTGACGCTGGTTTGGGCCATGGGGTTTTGGCAGGCGCTGACGGCCAGGGCTGTGCCCCAGGCACCGGCCCCCAGAACTACTATTTTCATAGCTAACTATTCAATAGTGACGGGGGCTAATACCGATTTATCTACTGGGTGATGATTCTGGACGGCTCTGCGGCCGCTGCAGCTGCCGCCTGAGCCTGCTGCTGTTCAAACATTGCCTGGAAGTTGATTTCCGACAGGTGCACGGGCGGGAAACCGCCGCGCTGGATCAGGTCGGCCACGTTGCCGCGCAGATAGGGGTAGACGATTTGCGGGCAGGCAATGCCCATGACCTGGCTCATCTGCTCAGGCGCCAGATTGCGAATCTCAAAAATGCCGGCCTGTTTGACTTCGACCAGGAAGACGGTTTTGTCCTTGATCTTAGTCTGCACGGTGGCCGTAACCGAAACTTCGAATATGCCGTCGGCCACCGGCTCGGCGTTCACGCCCAGCTGGATGTCCACCGTGGGTTGCTCCTGCACCAGCAAAATGCCGGGCGAATTGGGCTGCTCCAGCGAGGATTCTTTGAGGTAAACGCGCTGGATCTGGAAAACCGGCGCCAGGCCATTGGTTTCTGCGGGGGGTGCTTGCTCAGCCATGGGGTACTTTCAGTGAAACAAAAAAAGGGGTCTCTTGAGACCGGGTGCGCATTATCTCAGGCCAGCAGGGGCAACAATTCACCGCGGCCGTCCAGGGCCATCAGGTCGTCGCAGCCGCCAACATGGGTGCTGCCAATAAAGATCTGCGGCACCGTGCGCCGGCCGGTGATTTCCATCATCTTGAGGCGCTCGGCGGGTTGTTCGTCAACGCGGATTTCTTCGAGCTGAACCACCCCGCGCAGCGTGAGAATCTGTTTGGCACGAATGCAGTAAGGACAGCTTGCGGTGGTGTAGATCTTGACGTTTTGCATGAGAGTCGTTGCGCCGTTTCAGGCCTTTTCGAGCGGCAGATTGGCCGTGCGCCAGCTTTTGAGCCCGCCTGCCATGGACTGCGCCTGTTCGTAACCCAGCTTTTTTGCGATCGCCACCGCCCGCGCCGAACGGGCGCCGGTCTGGCAGACCAGAATCAGCGGCAAAGTCTTGTTTTTGACGGCTGCCACCAGTTTTTCTTCCAGCGAGTTCAGGGGAATGTTTTTGGCGCCGCCAACGTGGCCAGCGGCAAACTCCTCGGTTTCGCAAACGTCCACCACCACGGCTTTTTCGCGGTTGATGAGTTGCACGGCGCCCTCGGCCGTCAAACCACCGCCGGACGACTGAATCACGGGCCACAACAGCAGGCCGCCCGAAGACAGCGCGACCACGATCAGCATCCAGTTATCAACAATAAATTTCATTTTTTCCTTCGGTAGACAGCGGCGCTTTGGGCCCTTGGACAGGGGCAATTGATTTGCGCCCAAGACGTGATTTTAGAATGGAGGGCGTTGGCGGCTCCACAGACCGCTTTTTGCCCCTGCTTTTTA
>JAYWAV010000047.1:0-2584 GCA_043782015.1 Rhodoferax sp.
TTCATGCAGCGCATGACCACCGACCTGGAAACGAAACTGGACTGGGTGGCTGTCGATCACTGGGATACGGACAACCCGCACACGCACATCGTGCTGCGCGGACACGCCGGGAATGGTCGGGGAAAGGGGCAAGACCTGGTGATTGCACCGGACTATATGGCGCACGGCATGCGCATGCGCGCGAGCGAACTGGTGACCGAATGGCTCGGGCCGCGCACCGAACTGGATATTCGGCAGGGGCAGCTACAGGAAGTCGAGCAAGAGCGGCTGACGAGCTTGGATCGGACGCTGTTGCGGCAGGCCAGCGCGGATATCGTGGACCTGACCCAGCGGCCCAACGACCGACAGTACCAAACCGTTCTGCGCGCCCGGTTGCAGCGGCTGGAGGCGATGGAACTGGCCGAGCGAATCGCCGCGAACCACTGGCGGCTATCCCCGAACATGCAACAGACATTGACCACGATGGGCGAGCGTGGCGATATCCTGCGCACGATGCATAAGGCCTTGCGGGGCGAGCAGCGCGAGTTGGTACTGGAAACGGCGCCGGCAACACCAGTATTGGGCCGCATCGCCGCCAAGGGTCTGGCCGACGAACTTAATGACCGGGGCTATATGGTGGTTGATGGCATTGACGGCCGCGCCCACTATGTCCGCCTGCCGGTCGGCGCGGACCTGGCCGCACTACCAATGGGTGGCATCGTGGAAGTGAAGCCGGCCGGACGGGAACGAGCAGTAGATCGCAACATCGCCGGTATCGCGCGTGAAGGTCTTTACCGCAGCGTTGACCATCTTGTGCAGCTTCGACAAGAAGGTGCCGCAGACCCACAAACTGCGGTAGAAGCCCATGTACGCCGACTCGAAGCGCTGCGCCGCTCAGGAGTCGTGGAGCGCATGGCCGACGGCGTTTGGCGCATACCGCCTGACTTCTTGTCACGCACGCAAGCACACGATATCCAGCGGGCCGCAGGAGGCACCATTGATTTGCATTCGCACCTGTCTATCGAACAGCAAGTACGCACCCAAGGCGCGACATGGTTGGACCAGCAAATGGTGGGCGATGCGAAGGAATTGTCGCCACGGGGCTTCGGCATCCAGGTGCGTGATGCATTGCAAGGCCGAGTCAGTTTCCTCGTCGAGCAGGGCTTGGCCCAGCGGCGCGGCTCGCGCGTGGTTTTAGCGAGCAACTTGCTATCCACCTTGCGCGACCGGGAATTGGCTGCGGTGGGCAAAGTGATCCAGCAGGAGACCGGGCTGACCCACCGTCCGCTACGCGACGGCGAGCGCGCAGACGGCATCTACCGCCGCTCAGTCCAGCTTGCCAGCGGTCGCTTCGCGATGCTTGACAACGGCATGGGTTTCAGTCTGGTGCCGTGGCGGCCCGTAGTTGAGCAGCGGTTAGGGCAACAAGTGGCTGCTGTTGTCCGAGGGTCATCGGTCACCTGGGATATGGGGCGGCGACTTGGCCGGTAGGCGCAGGGCCACTATGAAATGGCGGCCACCATTGCTCGCACCTCATGCGCGCCTAGACCTGCCCACCCACACCTTTGAACTTCTCAACGAAAGCAGCGATTTTCTGGAACACGCTTTGCTTTTTGGTCAGGTATTGCGGATTAAGCGGGCTCATCTTGGGAAGAACGGCATTAAGCTCAGTGCCATTGTCGCTGGCGTACTCACGTTTTAGCGAGGTGGTGATGTAGCGTCTGGCCGCCTCTGCATTCAGGTTCTCGGCGTTAATCAGCTCTTGTGCCTCACGCTGTTGTTCCGCTTGGGCAAAGGTGAAGAAGGCGTCAATCACACTGGCCTTATCGCCAATCTTGTCCAGGTCGGTTTGGTTAATAAAATCGACCAATAAGCTCTCTTTGGCGCGGTTGCCCAAGCTCGCGCGAATCACCCGGCGTACGTCTTCAACCAGTGCGGCTTTGTCCTTGACCTTTTTACTATTGTCAAAAATCAATTCCAGAATGTAGTCCAGATTGATCTCTTGTGACTTCAGCAGGTCTACCTCAAAGACCACGTCGTCCCAATCGATGGTGGACTTGTCTCTTTCAGTGGAAGATTTTTCCCGACGCAGCCAATCGCGAATATCGTTGTAGGTTGAGCGATAGTCCTGAATTTTCCGTTCAGCCGGTATCTTGATCGTTTGCAGCGCAGCCAGATCTTCATCGCCTAAATAATGCTTGGCCTTGAATTCCTCAACCACCGCAGGGTCGTTCATATCTACGCTTTGTAAGGCCTTCAGGCTGGCGAATTCATCATAGTTTTGCAGTACGTTTTCAACGCGCAAATACTCGCCAAACAGTTTCGCGAAGGCCTTTTTGTCGGACTCCTTTTCAATGGCTGAAGGGTCAGGAAAGCGCTGTTCCAACTCCTTCACAACTTCTACAAAGCCACGTCGCGCTTCACCGGTCACCAAGTCGGTAAAGCCTTCCATGTATTCCTTGTAGCTCTTCTCCAGCACCACGTTCTTGGTATTTTTGTCGCCAAATAAGGTGATGGCGTCAATCGTCGCCTGCTCCAAATCGCGGAAGGTAACGATATTGCCGAAGGTTTTAGTGGCATCGTAAATACGGTTGGTTCGCGAATA
>JAYWAV010000048.1:0-2584 GCA_043782015.1 Rhodoferax sp.
CTGAAGCCACACGCGACGTGGAGCGCGAGGTCTACCAAGACCGCTACCTGATCCGCCGCCCCTTGTTGCAAGCCCTGCAGGCACCCGCGCCAGGCGCGGTGTTGCTGATCGACGAGGTGGACCGGGCCGACGAGCCGTTTGAGGCCTTTCTGCTGGAGTACCTGGGCGAATACCAGGTCAGCATCCCCGAGCTGGGCACCATCCGGGCCGCCGTGACGCCGGTCACCATTTTGACCAGCAACCGCACCCGCGAGCTCAACGACGCCGTCAAGCGCCGCTGCCTTTACCACTGGCTGGATTATCCGGACCGCGAGCGCGAGCTCGCCATCATCCGCGCCCAGGTGCCCGGCGCCAAAGAGGCCTTGTCGGCCCAGGTGGCCGAATTTGTCGGCCGCCTGCGCAGTGCGCCTTTCGCCAACGCTTTCCAACGCGCGCCCGGCATTGCCGAGAGTGTGGAATGGGCCAAGGCCCTGGTCGCGCTGGACACGCTGGCGGTGGACCCGGAGGTGGTTTCGGACACAGCCGGCATTCTGTTCAAGCAGCGCGAAGACGTGGCGGCCCTGACCAAGGACATGGCCGAGGCGTTATTGAAACCCGAAGTTCATGCAGCTGGGTGATTCACGCATCGGCAAACTGGCTGACAACATAGCCGGTTTTGGCCGCACCTTGCGTCGAGCCGGGGTGCGGGTGGATGCCTCGCGCATTGCGCTGGCGGTGCACGCTGCGCAAATGGTTGGCCTGTCTGAGCGGCGGGATGTCAGCGCCGCCTTTGAAGCCGTGATGGTCAGCCGCGAACAGGACCGCATGGTGTTTCGCGAACTGTTTGATGCCTACTTCCGCAACCCCGATGTCGCAAACAAGTTGCTGGCGCAGTTGCTGCCCAGCGCCGAAGGCAAGGCCGAAGTTAGCAAACGCCGCCCCAGGGTAAGCGAGGCGCTGGCGCCACAAAAAGCCTATGGCCAGCAGGCCAAACCCAAGCCCGAGGATAAAGAAGTCGAGTTCGATGCGGCCATGACCGCCAGCGACCTGCAGCGCCTCAAACATGCCGATTTCAATTCCCTGTCAGGTTCGGAATACCGCCTGGTTGAACGGCTCGCGCGTGACGTGCATCTGCCGATCCCGCACTACGATTCGCGCCGCATGCGACCAGCCGCTGCGGGTACCCGCATGCACTGGCCGGGTGTGATGCACCAGGCTGCGCAGACCGGCGGCGAGTTGTTGCGCCTGCCGCGCCTGCAGCGGCGCGAACAGCCCCTGCCTGTCATGGTGCTGGTGGATGTGTCGGGCTCAATGGAGCGTTACGCCCGCCTGCTGCTGGCGTTTCTGCACGCTGCTACGCGCCGCCATTCCAGGCGCGACGTATTCGCTTTCGGCACGCACCTCACGGACTTGACACCGGCCTTCAAACAGGCCGACACCGACGACATGCTGGCCCACGCCAGCCAGTTGATAGACGATTTCGCGGGCGGCACGCAATTGGGCGAGTCGCTGACGAGCTTGCGCCACAACCATTCGCGCCGCCTGGTTGGGCGGCGCAGCCTGGTGCTCATCATCACAGACGGCCTTGACACCGGTGAGCCTGAAGACCTGAGGACTGAACTGGCCTGGCTGCGCCGCAGAAGCCGGCGTCTGTTGTGGCTTAACCCCTTGCTGCGGTTTGAGGCCTACGCGCCCATCGCGCGTGGTGCTGCCGTGTTGCACAGTCAGGTTCATGGCATGCTGGCGGTTCACAATGTGAGCAAGCTTGAAGATTTAGCCAACAGCCTGGCCGCGCTCATGAAGCGCTAGTCACAATGTATTGAAAGATCGGGAAACTGAATATGGACATGCAAGGCAGCCGCCAATTGGCAATCACCCAGCAACAGGCCTGGGACGCGCTCAACGACCCCGAAGTGCTCAAAGCCTGCATACCTGGCTGCGACAAGGTTGAAGCGACCGGCGAGAATCAGTACGCCATCGGCATGAGTGTCAAAGTCGGCCCGGTGGCGGCCAAGTTCGCCGGCAAGATCAGCTTGACCGATATCGTGGCACCCACGTCCTACAGCATCAATTTCGAGGGCCAGGGCGGGGCGGCCGGTTTTGGCAAAGGCAACTCGGCCGTGAGCCTGGTGCCAAACGACGCCGGTTGCGAATTGAGCTACACCGTGCACGCGTCTGTGGGCGGCAAAATCGCCCAGCTCGGCCAGCGCCTGATCGACGGTGTGGCCAAGTCCATGGCGGAAGACTTCTTCAAGCGGTTTGACGAGGCCATGCAGGTCAAATACCCGGCTGCTTATGCCGCGAAAGTCGAAGTGCCCGGCGTCGGCGAGGTGGCGCCCAAGGGCATGAGCAGCAGTCAAAAAACCGTGTTGGCCTGGACCATCGCCTTGACCATCCTGGTTTTGGCCATCGTGCTGGTGCGGTCAATGTGATGGCTTGTCACTTGCAAACCGGCAATGCGCCCAGAATTTGATTGACGGAGGTGCCCGAATGGAAAATCTGGATGTAATGGTTCTTCGCACGCTGCGCAACTGGCGTACAGCGGGCAAACGTGCGCTGCTGGCCACTGTGGTGCGCACCTGGGGGTCATCACCCCGGCCGGTCG
>JAYWAV010000049.1:0-7164 GCA_043782015.1 Rhodoferax sp.
CTGCCGTGGGATGGCAAGGCCTACGGTGACCTGCTGGTCAAGGGCCCGTGGGTCATCAGCGAGTACTTTAAAGGCGAGGGCGGCTCGCCGCTGGTGGACGGCTGGTTCCCTACCGGCGACGTCGCGACCATCGACGCCGATGGCTACATGCAGATCACCGACCGCAGCAAGGACGTGATCAAGTCCGGCGGCGAGTGGATCAGTTCCATCGATGTGGAGAACATTGCCATGGCCCACCCGGCGGTGGCGATGGCAGCCTGCATCGGCATGAAGCACCCCAAGTGGGACGAGCGGCCGATCATCGCGGTGCTCAAGAAGCCCGGCGCAGAAGTGACCCGCGACGCGTTAATCGCGTTTTACGAAGGTAAAACCGCCAAGTGGCAGATTCCGGATGACGTGGTGTTTGTCGAAGCCATTCCGCTGGGGGGCACTGGCAAGATGCAGAAGACCAAGTTGCGAGAAATTCTCAAGGATTACAAGTTGCCGGGGCTCTGAACGGTCTGGCTTAGTTGCCTTGGTTGGCGCACCGGGTAAGGGGGACTGTGCGGGGCCTCCCGCGTGCCAAACGCGCACATATCGGCCCCGCACAGCCCCCCTTCCCCGTCAGAAATGTAGTTATCGCAAGCGGCTCTGCTATGCATCTACTCGCCGGGGTGGGGGATGCCGGGAGCCGATTTGTGTGGCCTAAGGCACACCATGAGGCCCCGGCATTCCCCGCCCCGGCAGGACGCTACCCAGAGCGCGCAGCGGGTTAAGAAAGCAGTCACGTTGGTGATAGCTCTTGGGGGAAACCCTTGTGGTGCAGCGCACAAAACGAATTACGCTGCGAGTTGTTCAAGATTTAACGGAGACAAGCCATGAAATTGACACTGAAATTCGTTGCCCTGGGTACCCTGATGGCATGCGCCAGCATGGCCATGGCACAAAAGGGCGAGGTCGTGAAAATGGTCCGCATCGACGCACAGACCGGCCTGATGGGCCCCGTCGGCCTCAACCAGCTCAAGAGCTACCAGTTCTTCGCAGAAAAATTCAGCGGCGCTGGCAACCCCGCCGGTGTCAAATTCGAAGTCACTGGCATCGACAACAAGCTGTCCCCCACAGAAAGCCTGAACGCGCTGAAGGCAGCGATTGACCAGGGTGTGCGTTACATCATTCAAGGCAATGGTTCTTCGGTGGCGCTGGCGTTGTCTGACGCAGTCGCCAAGCACAACGAACGCAACCCGGGCAAAGAAGTCATTTATCTGAACGACGCAGCTGTCGATCCGGACCTGACCAACAACAAGTGCAACTACTGGCACTTCCGCTTTGACGCAGACACCTCCATGAAAATGGAAGCCTTGTCAAGCTTCATGGAAGGCCAAAAAGACATCAAGAAGGTCTACATCCTGGGCCAGAACTACTCGCACGGTGTGCAGGTCGCCAAGTACACCAAGGAAACACTGGCCCGCAAGCGCCCGGATATCCAGATCGTTGGTGAAGACCTGCACCCGATCGCTCAAGTACGTGACTTCGCCCCCTACATCGCCAAGATCAAGGCCTCCGGGGCCGACACGGTGGTGACCGGCAACTGGGGCTCCGATTTGTCCCTGCTGATCAAGGCTGCCAACGAAGGTGGTTACACCGGCAAGTTCTTCACCTACTACGGCGGCGTTACCGGCACACCCACCGCGCTGGGAACTGGCGGAGCGGGCCGCGTGTACATGGTGTCTTACAGCCACTACAACATGGGCGGTCAGACCCAAAAGTGGATGGACGAGTTCAAGGCCAAGTACAACGACGACTTCTACACCGGTTCCGTGCTGCGCATTTACCAAATGTTGGGCGCTGCAATGGCCAAGGCCAAGTCGACCGATCCGGTCAAGGTGGCCGCAGCTCTTGAAGGCTTGAAAGTGGACAGCTTCAATGGTGAAGTCGAAATGCGCAAGACGGATCACCAGTTGCAGCAACCGCTTTATATTTCGGTCTGGGAAAAGGCCAGCAAGAAGTACCCTTACAGCCCGGAAAATACCGGCATGACCTTCGCACCCGTAAAGGAATATCCCAACTACGTGTCCAGCACGCCGACAAGCTGCCAGATGAAGCGTCCCGGTTAATCGGGACCTGACTCCGAAGAGCCCGTGTGGGATGGACCCAGCGGGCTTTTTTTCTGCAGCGTATTTGGTTTTGATGTATTTCAGGTAAGGGTGGGTTGAATGGAGTTTTTCATCATCTCGATGCTCAACGGACTGAGTTACGGCTTGTTGCTGTTCATGCTCAGTTCCGGATTGACATTGATCTTCAGCATGATGGGTGTGCTGAACTTTGCGCATGCCAGTTTCTACATGCTGGGCGCCTACGTGGGCTACAGCATTTCCCGCGTGGTTGGCTTTTGGCCTGCATTGTTCATCGCGCCGCTGGTCGTGGGCGGCATCGGCGCATTGTTTGAACGCTTTAGCCTGCGCCGGGTGCACAAATACGGCCACGTGGCAGAGCTATTGCTGACCTTTGGCCTTTCTTATGTGGTGCTGGAGATCGTGCAACTGATCTGGGGCCGTATCGCGCTGGAGTTCCGCCCGCCGGACGCACTGCAAGGCCCGGCCTTTACGCTGATCAACCATTCCATCGATGGCCTCAGCATTCTGTGGGGCGCAGCACCGGCCGAGTTGTGCAGCGCGGCAGATGTGGCAATTCGCGTGGTCTGCTCGCCGTTCCCGGCCACGCGCGGTTTCATGATGGTCGTGGCACTGGTGATGTTGGGTTCGGTTTGGCTGTTGCTGACACGCACCCGCATTGGCTTGGTGATTCAAGCGGCCTTGACGCACCCGGATGCCGTGGAATCTCTGGGCCACAACGTGCCGCGCGTATTCATGCTGGTGTTCGGCGCGGGCACCGCGCTGGCGGGTCTCGCAGGCGTGATTGGCGGCAGTACGTACCTGACCGAGCCTGCGATGGCATCTACCGTTGGCTCCATCATCTTTGTCGTCGTTGTGGTTGGTGGCATGGGCTCGCTGTCTGGCGCATTCCTCGCTTCTCTGCTGATCGGCGTGATCCAGACCTTCGCAGTGGCCATGGACTATTCGCTGGGCGGTCTGATGCAATCGTTGGGCGTTCAGTTGAGCGCGGGCGTCAGCAATAACACACTGGCCAAGCTGACACTGTCGCAAGTCGCGCCCATATTGCCGTACCTGTTTCTGGTGCTGATCCTGATCTTTCGGCCCAAGGGTCTCTTGGGTAACAGGGAGGGATGAGCGCCATGCTTCTTAAACCTACCAAACGTGGACGCGTCATCGTCTGGGGCCTGTTCGCCGCGCTGATGATCGTCGCTCCGCTGGTGTTTACCAGCGGCCTGTCGCTGACCATGCTGTCGCAAATGGGCATTGCCATCATTGCCTGCCTGTCCTTCAACATGTTGCTGGGGCAGGGTGGCATGCTCAGCTTTGGCCATGCCGTTTATTCTGGCCTGGGTGCGTTTGTCGCCATCCATGCGCTCAACGATTACACCGGAGGAGCCTGGCCTCTGCCCGTGTCGCTCGTCCCTTTGGTGGGCGGCTTTGCCGGCATGTTCTTCGCCTTCCTGTTCGGTTTTGTCACCACGCGCAAGGCCGGCACTACGTTCTCGATGATCACGCTGGGCCTGGGCGAGTTGGTATTTGCGATGTCGCTGATGGTGCCGGAGTTCTTCGGCGGCGAAGGTGGCGTCTCAGGCAACCGGGTGGTGGGCGAGGCCTTCATGGGCATTACCTATGGCCCGGCGCGGCAGGTCTATTACCTGATTGCGGTCTATACCTTTATCTCGGTGGCGTTGATGTTTGCGTTCACGCAAACGCCTTTGGGCCGCATGCTCAACGCCGTGCGCGACAACCCCGAGCGGGTCGAGTTCGTCGGTTACAACACCCAGCGGGTTCGCTATATCGCTTTCATCATTGCCGGTTTTTTTGCGGGTATCTCCGGTGGTCTTGGCGCGCTGAATTTTGAGATCGTCAACGCCGAGGTGGTACACGCGGCGCGCTCTGGGGCTTATTTGCTATTTACATTCCTGGGCGGCGCAACCTTCTTCTTTGGCCCCATCATTGGTGCGGTGTTGATGGTGCTGGCCTTTGTGCTTTTCAGCGAGTTCACCAAGGCTTGGCTGCTCTACCTGGGCCTGATCTTCCTGTTCATGGTGATGTACGCGCCTGGCGGTATTGCCAGCTTGATCATGATGAATTTGCGGGTTGCGGCTTATGGCCAGTGGCGGCGCAATTGGGTGCTGCATTACCTGGCAATGGCCGCCACACTGCTGGTGGCGCTTGCAGGTGCAAGCGCAATTATCGAGATGGTTTACCACTTGCAATTGAGTTCTACGGCAGGATCGGAGCTGCACTTTCTCGGCACTGACATTGATGTAGCCAGTGCCAAAAGCTGGATGGGTGCCAGTGCGCTGTTGATTGTGGGCGGCGGTCTGTTTGAAGTCTGCCGACGTCAATTCGCCAAGGCCTGGGGCCATGCGCAAGAGCAAATCCAGAAAGAAATTCAGCGGAGGGAGGCCTTGTGAGTACGGCATCCAACACTACCCCGGCGCTCGAATTGCGTGATGTGCGCAAGAGTTTTGGCAAAACGGAGATCATCCGCGGCGTGGATCTGGCAGTGCAGGCCGGCGAACGCATCGCCATCATTGGCCCCAACGGAGCCGGCAAATCCACGCTGTTCAACCTGATCAGCGGCCGCTTCGCGCCCACCAGCGGCGACATGCTGCTGCATGGTCAGCGCATCAATGGACTCAAACCGTTTGAGATCAACCGGCTGGGCCTGTCGCGCAGCTTCCAGATCACCAACATCTTCCCCAACCTGAGCGTGTTCGAGAACCTGCGCTGCAGCGTGCTGTGGAGCCTGGGCTACAAGTACACCTTCCTGAAGTTCCTCTCTGGCCTGACCGACGCCAATGACCGCGCGCAGCACTTGATGGAAATGATCAAGCTCGACAAAAAGCGCGATGTGCTGGCGGTCAACCTGACCTATGCCGAACAACGCGCGCTGGAAATCGGCATCACGATTGGCGGCGGTGCCAGCGTGATCTTGTTGGACGAGCCGACTGCGGGCATGAGCAAGAGCGAAACATCACGCTTCATCAATTTGATCAAGGAAGTGACGACTGGCAAAACGCTGCTGACGGTGGAGCACGACATGGGCGTGGTGTTTGGCTTGGCTGACAAGATTGCGGTGGTGGTCTATGGCGAAGTGATCGCCTTTGATACGCCGGATGCCGTGCGCGCCAATGCGGCGGTGCAAGAGGCCTATTTGGGCTCGTCGGTGGCCGATGCGCAGGCAAACTCAATCAGTTGAGGACAGGGCTAAAGATCTGTCCCACAAAAATATGTTAACTGTCTCCAACCTCAACGCCTATTACGGCAAAAGCCACGTTTTGCATGGCGTAGATATGCAAGTCGGCACCGGCGAAATCGTCTCACTGCTGGGCCGTAATGGCTCCGGCCGCTCCACTACCGCCAAGGCCATCATGGGTTTGGTGAGCTGCAAGGGCTCCATTGACTGGAAAGGCAAGGAAACGCTGGGCCGCAAGACCTTCGAGATCGCGAACCTCGGCATCGGCTATGTGCCAGAGAACCGCGACATCTTCCCCAAGCTGACGGTGCACCAAAACCTGTTGCTCGGCCAAAAGGGCAAGGGCACGGGCGCGCGCTGGAGCTTTGACGATATGTACCAAATGTTCCCGCGCCTCAAAGAGCGTGAACACACCGAGGCGGGTGTGCTGTCAGGCGGCGAGCAGCAGATGCTGACGCTGTGCCGCACGCTGATGGGCGACCCGGATCTGATCATCATCGACGAGCCTACCGAAGGTTTGGCGCCCAAGATTGTGGAGCTCGTTGCACTGTATTTGCAGGAATTGCGTAAACGCGGTATCTCCGTTTTACTGATTGAGCAGAAACTGACTATTGCGATGCAGATTTCGGACCGCTGTCTGGTGATGGGGCATGGCAGCATCGTGTTTGAGGGCACTCCCGATGCGTTGCGCGCGAACTCCGATATTCGCAAGGAGTGGCTGGAGGTTTAGGCCTTTTTGCCTTTTGTTTCAGTCGCCCGCGGCTGTCGCGGGGCATGCGTTTTGCTCCGTGTCCCCCGCCCGCTATGCGGGCTCCTCCTTGACCTACGCAAAACCCATACCCCACACCAACCGCTTGAGGGGGAGTTATCCGGCGCATGTCAGTCGCACTACTTTGGGGGGGGATGGGCTATTGGTTTTGCGCAGGTAAAGGAGGAGGGGCCAACGGCCCCGGGGGACACGGAGCAAAACGTATGGCCCATCTGCTCCTGAGACGACGGGACACCTGAAAGAAGGGAAGCGCCGAAAGAGTCCCACCTGTGACAACCAACGTTTTTGAGTCACCATAAGCCAATACAATGTACAAAAAAGAACGATCGTTCTATTTTATTTTCTGATGAAGGATTCCGTATGACCGCTCACTACCAAGTTCAAGGCGACGTCGCCGTTATCACGCTGGACAACCCGCCCGTCAACGGCCTGGGCCTGTCTACCCGCCAGGGCATTGCCGATGGCATGGCCAAGGCCAATGCCGATGCAGCGGTGAAGGCCATCGTGATCACCGGCGCTGGCAAGGCGTTTTCGGGCGGTGCGGACATCAAGGAATTCGGCAAGCCCGCTGCGATGCAGGAACCCAACCTCAACAGTGTGATCAGCGTGCTGGAAAACTCCACCAAGCCCGTAGTCGCAGCCATCCACACGGTCGTGATGGGCGGCGGACTCGAACTGGCACTGGGTTGCCACTACCGTATCGCCGCGCCTGGCACCAGCGTCGCGCTGCCGGAAGTCAAGCTCGGCCTGCTGCCCGGCGCAGGCGGCACACAACGCTTGCCGCGCGTCTTGGGTGTGGAAGCTGCGCTGAACATGATCGTCAGCGGCGAAACCATCCAAAGCGAGATGCTGGCGATGTTGCCTGGCCAAAAGCTGTTCGACAAGCTGGCCAAGTCCGCTGAATCGCTGGCCGAAGAAGCGCTTGTCTTCGCCCGCTCGGTGGCCGATACCAAGCCACTGCCACGCGTGCGCGACCTGAGGTGCAAGCACCCCCAGGGCGATGCCTACTTCGCGTTTGTGCGCAACATGGTCGGCGCGGTGTCCAAGAACTACCCCGCGCCACTGAAGTGCATCGACGCGGTCGAAGCCGCCACTAC
>JAYWAV010000050.1:0-7155 GCA_043782015.1 Rhodoferax sp.
CCGCTGCCGCGCATCGTTGCCGCCGACATTGCCTATGCCGTACCGCTCACGCTGGTTGCCGGACTGGGCCACGCGTCCATTGGCTCGGTGGACTGGCACATGCTGGTCAGTCTGCTGGCCGGCTCCATTCCCGGCATTTGGGTCGGCTCGCACCTGATGGGCAAGACGCCTGAACGCGTGATCCGCTCCCTGTTGTCCGTGCTGCTGGCCTATGCCGGCTTCAAGCTCATTGCGCTTTAATCCAGACATGTACCAATACACCGAATTTGACCGCCAGTTTGTCCACAGCCGCGCCGCCCAGTACCGCGACCAGCTGCAGCGCAACCTTGCCGGAACCCTCAGCGACGACGACTTTCGCCCACTGCGTCTGCAAAACGGCTGGTATGTGCAGCGCTATGCGCCGATGTTGCGCGTAGCGGTGCCTTACGGCGAACTCTCGTCCAACCAGTTGCGCGTATTGGCCCGTATTGCGCGTGAATACGACCAGCCCAGCAAAGCGGTGTTCGATACCGCCATTGGCGCGCAAGCTGCCTGGGGTACCGCGCACCTGCCGGTCGGCTACGGCCACTTCACGACCCGCCAGAACGTTCAGTTCAACTGGATTCCGCTGACAAAAAGCGCTGATGTGATGGACCTGCTGGCCAGCGTCAACATGCATGGCATCCAGACCAGCGGCAACTGCATCCGCAACATCACCAGCGACGAGCTGGCAGGTGTGGCGCCTGACGAGATTGCCGATCCGCGACCGTTTGCCGAAATCCTGCGCCAGTGGAGCACGCTGCACCCCTAGTTTGCCTACCTGCCGCGCAAGTTCAAGATCGCGATTACTGGCGCTACGGCCGACCGCGCCGCCACCTATTGGCATGACGTGGGTCTGCACCTGAAGAAAAACGAGGCCGGCGAGCTAGGGTTCAAGGTCTTGGTCGGCGGCGGCATGGGCCGCACCCCCGTGATCGGCACGACGATCCGCGAGTTCCTCCCGTGGATGCAGATCATGAATTACCTGGAGGCCGTAGTGCGGGTCTACAACCGCTGGGGCCGGCGCGACAACATGTACAAAGCGCGCATCAAGATTCTGGTGAAGGCCGAAGGCCAGCGCTATATTGACGAGGTGGAAGCTGAGTACCAGCAAATCATCACCGTAGACGGCGCGCCGCACACGATTCCACAGGCGGAGCTGGATCGCGTTTCCGCATCTTTTGTGCCGCCAAGGCTTGCAGAACGTGCGCAGGCAGCTACTAAAACTGTAGCAGTCCCACAGGAACGCCAGAAGGACTATGACCGCTGGCTGAAGCAAAACGTGGCTGCGCATAAGAACCCCAGGTTGCGTGGCGTCACGTTGTCGTTCAAGCGACTTGGCCAGGCGCCGGGCGACGCCGATGCCGACCAACTGGACACCGCCGCAGCGCTGGCCGACGAATTCAGTGCCGGTGAAGCCCGCGTGACGCACGACCAGAACCTGCTGCTGCCCTGGGTGCACGTGGCCGATCTGCCCGCGCTGTGGGTGGCTGCCAGCCACGCCGGCCTGGCCCGCAGCAACATCCGCCTGTTGACCGACATGATTGCCTGCCCCGGTGGCGATTTCTGCGCGCTGGCCAATGCGCGATCCATTCCCGTTGCCGCCGCAATCACCGAGCGCTACCAGGACATGGACGAGCTGCACGACCTGGGTGAGATCGACCTGCACATCAGCGGCTGCATCAACTCCTGCGGCCACCATCACAGCGGGCACATCGGCATCCTGGGCGTCGACAAGGACGGCAAGGAGTGGTACCAGGTGTCGTTGGGTGGCTCCGATGGATCGGAACTCAGCGGTGCCGCCGTGCCTGGCAAGGTCGTCGGCCCGTCGTTCGGCGCATCCGAAGTACCCGGCGTGATCGAGGCCGTACTGGACACCTTCCGCCTGCACCGCCAGGGCCGCGAGACCTTTATCGACACCATCAAGCGCGTGGGCTTCGAGTCCTTCAAGACCGCCGCCAACTCGGCGCGCCTGTCGGACAAACACGAAGACTTGCATTCCCTGCCGAAGACCAGCGGCTACGCCAAAGATGCGCAAGAAGCTTAAAGCCTTGCGGGTCAGACCACTTTGCGCAGCACATGTGCTCTGACCCCAACCGATCAGGATAACTATGAAATTGATAGCTGCTTCCGCAGATTCCACGGGCGCTACAGCCTCAAATACGTTAGAAATTGCGAATACCGAAGACCCGCGCACTCTGTCGCTGGACGGCGTGACCCGCATTGACCTGCATTTCCCCAAGTTCACCGACGGCCGCGCATTCAGCCAGGCGTTCCTGCTGCGCCGCCGACTGGGCTTCAAGGGCGAGATTCGCGCGACGGGTGATGTGCTGATTGACCAGCTCGTGCAAATGGAGCGCACCGGGTTTGACGTGGCTGTATTGCGTGAAGACCAGCATCTGGAATTCGCACAACGCCAGTTTGACCGCTATCGCGGCTTCTACCAGGGTGACGCCGTCACCGTGCAACCCGTATTCGCCCGCGAAGGAGTGTCTGCATGAGCACGCCCGATCTCGCAAAGGTCAACGCCGAGCTGGGACAACACGCCCAAGGCCTGGTGGAATGGGCCATTGGTCTGAACCAGAGCCCGATCGTCACCACCAATTTTCGCCCGTTCGAGGCAGTGATCCTGCACATGGTCACGCGCGTCAAACCCGACGTGCCTGTGGTCTGGATGGACAACGGCTACAACACCGAAGCCACCTACCGCTACGCCGACGAAGTGACGAAACAACTCGGCCTGAACCTGCGCATTTACCTTCCGCTGCGCACGCGCGCGCACCGCGAAGCGGTAGAAGGCCCCCTGCCCGGGCTCGATGACCCACGCCACGCTGCTTTCACCGAAGAAGTGAAGCTGGAGCCCTTTGCCCGCGCGCTGCGCGAAACGGCGCCAAAGGTCTGGTTCACCGCACTGCGCGCCACCGACAGCGCCGTACGCGCGCAGATGGAGCCGGTTAGCATCAACCCTGACGGCCTGATCAAGGTGGC
This sequence comes from Rhodoferax sp., assembly GCA_043782015.1. GTDB lineage: Bacteria > Pseudomonadota > Gammaproteobacteria > Burkholderiales > Burkholderiaceae_C > Allorhodoferax. The sequence continues at coordinate 3,007 of JAYWAV010000050.1, forward strand.
ACCGCTGCTGCACTGGTCATCCAAGGATCTTTACCAGTATTGTGAGCAGCACGGCCTGCCCAATAATTTCGATTACGTGGACCCGACCAAGGGCGAAGACCAGCGCGAGTGTGGTTTGCATATTGCGCACTGAGCCTGGCCAAAAAGAAAACGACACGCCAGAAAACGACAACGCCATGAATGCCATGACCGAACCCACCCATTTCGAACGCCTGTCCAACCAGCATCTGGAGGCGCTGGAGGAAGAAACCGTCTTCATCCTGCGCGAAGTCGCCGCCGCCTTCGAGCGCCCTGCTTTGCTGTTCTCCGGCGGCAAGGATTCGCTCGTGATGCTCAAGTGCGCCGAGAAGGCTTTCGGCCTCGGCCGTATCCCCTACCCGCTTTTGATGATCGACACCGGTCACAACTTCCATGAAGTGACCGACTTCCGGGATTTGCGCGCCAAGGAACTGGGCGCTGAGTTGATTGTGCGCAGCGTCGAAGACTCGATGGCCCGCGGCACCGTGCGCCTTGCCCATCCGGGCGAGAGCCGCAATGTGCACCAATCGGTCACGCTGCTCGAAGCCATCGATGAATTCCGCTTTGACGCGCTGATCGGCGGCGCCCGCCGCGACGAAGAAAAGGCCCGCGCCAAGGAGCGCATCTTTTCCCATCGCGACAGCTTCGGCCAGTGGCAACCCAAGGCCCAGCGCCCCGAGCTGTGGACGCTGTTCAATACCCGGCTGCAACCCGGTGAACACTTCCGCGTGTTCCCGATCAGCAACTGGACCGAACTGGACGTGTGGCAGTACATCGAGCGAGAAAAGATTGCGCTGCCTAGCCTGTACTACACCCACAAACGTGATGTGGTCGAACGCAAGGGCCTGTTGGTGCCGGTGACGGACCTCACCCCCGCCAAGGATGGCGAGCAAATTGAAAGCCGCGACGTGCGTTTCCGCACCGTGGGCGACATCACCTGCACTTGCCCGGTGGAAAGCACGGCCGCCACGGCCGCCGATATCGTGATCGAAACCTTGTCCGCCGACGTCAGCGAACGCGGCGCCACGCGCATGGACGACAAGACCTCCGAAGCCTCGATGGAAAAACGCAAGAAAGACGGATACTTCTGATGAATGCTACGACTTTGATAGCCCCAACAGCCGTTCGCCCTGAGCTTGTCGAAGGGCTCACACAGGCTTCGACAAGCTCAGCCCGAACGGTTGGAGCCGATACCTCATCTGCACTGCGCTTCATCACCTGCGGCAGTGTGGACGACGGCAAGAGTACGCTGATCGGCCGCCTGTTGGTAGACAGCCGCTCGGTGCTGCAAGACCAACTCGCCAACGTCTCCAAGAGCGGCGAGGCTGATCTGGCGCTGTTCACCGATGGGCTGTCTGCCGAGCGTGAGCAAGGCATCACCATTGACGTGGCCTACCGCTACTTCGCCACCCCCACCCGCAAGTTCATCATTGGCGACGCGCCTGGCCATGAGCAGTACACCCGCAACATGGTCACCGCGGCCAGCAGTGCCCACGCCGCCGTGGTGTTGGTCGATGCCACCAAGCTGAAGTGGAATGTGGACGGCCTGGTGGAACTTCTGCCCCAGACCCGCCGCCACAGCCTGCTGGTCAACCTGCTGCGCGTGCCCAACATCATTTTTGCGGTGAACAAACTGGATGCATTGGGTAGCGATGCGGCCCAAGCCTTTGCCAAGATCACCGAAGCGCTGCAAGCTTTCGCCGCGCAAGCGGGTATTGCCATCACAGCCACCATCCCAATGTCGGCGCTCAAGGGCGATAACGTAGTCACAGCGTCTGAAGGCTGGTGTGGCTATACCGGCCCCAGCCTGCTGAGTCTGCTGGAAACCCTGCCGGTAACAGCGGCCGAGACCGATGTGCCGTTTGCCTTCCCAGTCCAATGGGTAGAGAAGTTCCACGACTCCGCCGACACCACCCAAGGCCGCCGCGTGTTCTGGGGCCGTGTGGCAACTGGGTCCGTGCAGCCTGGTGACACGATTTCCGTGCTGCCCAGCGGACAGACCGCCAGGGTCTCCCAGGTGCTGAACCACGCCCGCGTGCCCAAAAATGTGGCTGCTGGACATGGCGCCGGCATCGTGCTGGACCGCGAAGTGGATGTGTCGCGTGGCGATTGGCTGCTGGCTTCTAACGACGCACCCAGCCACTTTGATGCCACCCGCGAAATCAAGGCGACCGTTGCATGGATGGACGACGAACCACTGGTTGCAGGCCGCGTGTACCTCGCGCTGCACGGTCACCGCTGGATCAAGGCCAAGGTCAAGCGCATCGTGCACAGCCTCGACATCAACACGCTGGAAGAGCACGACGCGACGCAGATCTTGCCCAACGCCATTGGCCATATCGAGGTCGCGTTGCAGGAACCCATTGCCGCGATGCCCTATGCCCAAAGTCGGGTGCTGGGCTCGTTGATCCTGGTGGACACTGCAAGCCACAAGACCTCAGGCGCTTTGCTGCTGAATTGACCCAGCGCAAGGCGATACGACCCGCTTTGTAATCCCCGCGACCAAAGTGGGGTGCAAAAGCCAATAAAATCAATGGTTTCGCGCACTGGCGTGCGCTGACCCGTTTTCCAACATTACCGACTCCACCATGACCCATACCGTCACCGAAGCCTGCATCAAGTGCAAGTACACCGATTGCGTCGATGTCTGCCCCGTGGACTGTTTCCGCGAAGGCCCCAATTTTCTGACCATCGATCCGGACGAGTGCATCGATTGCGCGGTCTGCATCCCCGAATGCCCGGTGAACGCGATCTACGCTGAAGAAGACGTACCCAAAGACCAGCAGCACATGACGGCCTTGAACGCCGAGCTGGCACGCTTGCCCACCTGGAAAAGCATCACCAAGCGCAAGGCCCCATTGCCTGACGCAGACGAGTGGAAAGATGTTACGGCCAAGCTGGTCCATTTGATCCGCTAAAAGAGCGCTGCATGCAAGCTGCGCCAGACCCGGCCTCCACCCTGCTGGAAACCGATGCCGTCGTGATCGGCGCCGGCCCTGTCGGCCTGTTTCAGGTGTTCGAGCTGGGCCTGCTCGATATCCAGGCCCACATCATCGATGCCCTGCCCCACGTGGGCGGCCAGTGCATCGAACTGTATGCCGACAAACCCATATTTGATATTCCTGGCGTACCGCGTTGTACCGGCAGGGAGCTGATAGAGAACCTGCAAAAGCAGATGGCGCCGTTTCAGCCCACGTTCCACGGCGCGCAGGTGGTGACATCCCTCCAGCCGCAAGCGGATGGTCGCTTTCTGGTGGAGTCATCCCGCGGCACCCGCTTGCTCAGCAAAACCGTGTTCATTGCCGCGGGTGTGGGTGCCTTCCTGCCGCGCACACTGCAAATCCCCGGCATCGATCTATTTCGCGACAGGCAACTGCACTACCACCCAACGGCTGTCGAGCGCTATGTAGGCAAGGACGTGGTCGTGCTGGGCGATAAGGATTCCGCGCTGGAGTTTGCGCTGCAGCTGACTGAAGGTATCGCGCGCTCGGTCACGGTGCTGCACCGGCGCGATGCCTTTGATGCCGAACCCGCCGTGTTGCAAACCTTCCGAGCAGCACTGACCGCTGGCAAGCTGCAATTGAATATTGGTCAGATCACCGGTTTCGACACCGTGGGCAACCACTTGAGTGCCTTGATGGTTACGGACGCCGACGCGCAAACACACGCACTGCCAGTAGACTTTCTGGCTGCCTTCCCTGGCCTGTCTCCCAAGCTTGGCCCCGTCAGTGAGTGGGGCTTGGCACTGGACCGCAAACAACTGACCGTCAACACCGAAACCTTTGCCACCAGCGTGCCTGGGATCTTCGCCGTTGGCGATATCAACACCTACCCCGGCAAGAAAAAGCTGATCCTGTGCGGGTTCCACGAAGCCACGCTGGCCGCTTTTGGTGCCGCCGCGATTGTGTTTCCAGGCCAGAAGATTGGGTTGCAGTACACAACCACCAGCACCAAGCTACACAAGACGCTGGGTATTCTCTAAAAAATTCCGCCCCGCTGGCGGAGGGCTAAAAAACCACGCTATAATCTGAGGCTTCATTCCTCGATAGCTCAGTTGGTAGAGCGCCGGACTGTTAATCCGTAGGTCCCTGGTTCGAGCCCAGGTCGAGGAGCCAAATTAAGCCGAAAGGC
>JAYWAV010000051.1:0-2577 GCA_043782015.1 Rhodoferax sp.
ACGAATACGAAGGGACTTCCCGCTTCCTGGTAACGGCATCAAGTGCCAAGATTGGATTGGAAGTCAATCTGAAACCTTTGGAAGGAGAAGTCCCATGAGTGAGATTACACGAGTTGGAGTTGATTTGGCAAAGAACGTCATTCAAGTTCATGCTGTCGATACGGTGGGCAAAGTAGTCACCAACAAAGCCCTGCAGCGAGACAAATTCATGCTCTGGTGCGCGCAGCTACCGGCGGGATGTCTGATTGCCATGGAAGCCAGCTCCAGCGCCCACCACTGGGCACGCAAGCTAGCCGCCTTGGGGCTGGATGCGCGCATCATTGCGGCCCACCTGGTGGAGCCCTACCGGTTGCAAGGAAAAAGTGGCAAGAACGACGCCAACGACGCGGCCGCCATTTGCGAAGCAGCCTCGCGTCCAACCATGCGCTTTGTAGCCATCAAAACCGTCTCCCAGCAAGGCATGCTCAGCGTGCACCGGCTGCGCGAGGGTTTGAAAGAGGAGCGCACCGCCTGCACCAACCGCATTCGTGGCATTCTGGCCGAGTTTGGCCTGGTGTTTGCCCAGAGCTCCAAGGCGCTGCGTGAAAACTTGAGTGCTGTGATTGAAGATGCCAGCAATGATCTGTCTGGCATGGCCCGCCTGGTCATTGAGCGTGCGCAATCGCAGTGGAGCGAACTCGATGCCCACATCGAATGGTGTGACCAACGCATCGCGGCGCACATCAAACAAGACGGCCATGCCAAACAGGCCACCGAACTGCTGGGTGTGGGCCCAGTGACAGCCTCGGCCGTAGTGGCTACCGTGGGCGACTTCAAGCAATTCAATAACGGTGCGCAGTTTGGAGCCTGGCTGGGGCTTGTGCCAAAGCAGAACTCCAGTGGGGGCAAGAACAACTTGGGCTCCATCACCAAGCGTGGTGACATGTACCTGCGCACGCTGTTGATCCAGGGCGCAAAGGCTGCGGTTCTGACAGCACATCGAAGAGATGATCCGATCTCCAAATGGGCGCACCAGTTGCGCGAGAAATCGGGCTGGCAAAAGGCCGTTGTGGCACTGGCCAACAAGAATGCGCGCATTCTGTGGGCGATGTTTGCCAGGGGCAAGCCGTTTGATGCCCACCATGTGAGTGTGAAACCGGGCACTGCCCAGGCAGCGATGGCAGCCTGAAAGGCGTACCCAAAAGTCAATGGTTGTTTCTTGCGCAGACGTAAAAGAGAAGATGCTTTTGAACAGGTCAGACCGGCAGCAGGCAAACTCGACTAGCCCTCTGTTGTGCAGCATTTGCAGCACAACGATCCACGAATGGAGTCCTGCTGAGCGGTTCGTATCTGGGTCCGCACTGACAAACCAGTGCAACAAGACCGTCTGTAGATGTGCAGTCTGTTCCTCGTTTTATCGCCGCTTTACTTCGCGCCAATGCAAGAATACCGCTTATCAGGAAAGAAAACCAAATCCAATCGCTTGACTATTTGGGAAGTCCCTGTAGAGGGCTAGAGGCCAAAATTTCCCTAAATTCCGTGCATCAGTCTGTCTGCGGTGCCCGCCTGACCCACCCCAACGCCACCAGGGCTTAGGTGTCGCTGGCCCTTACGGGTGACCATCTGCAGTACGCAGTCTCCGGGCCGCCGCGCAAACTCGCTTCGCTCAAACACGCGCGGCTGAGTCGTCTCGCTGTGCGAGACCCTCACCCAGAGCCTTTGCGTGCTTCGAGGCAGCGACACATGCGCCCTGGCGGCGTTGGGGTGGGTCAGGCTACTTTTCCAGTGGAGACACTGAATGCTGCCATTTGAGTCTTTCCGCCAAACCATCAATGTCCGGGAAAAGAGCCGAGGCATGAACACCCAGGCGAAACAATTGATACCTAAGAGACTGTTTAGTTTTCGCCGGCACAAGAAATCGCTCAATTGACCATCCCTCGCGCAACGGCGAATCAAGCGGGATTTCAATATCCGAACAGGCTATAAACAATCCTTCTTGCGCCCGTATGCGCGGCGACACAATGTTTGGGTAGTATTTCGCGGGACGGGTAATTTCAAATGGAGAGCTTTCGCGAGTGCGTTGAGATGCTTTCTTGACTGAATGGAGTGAAAAAACCTCTCCGTCCACTTCCTCGTGACCCGAAACAGCAAAATAAAGCGCAACCAATGGGTTGTGGGTCCAATCAAGAAACCGCGTTGGTAGGCCGTGATGCTGAGCAACAGACAGCCACTCCCATTCATCTGCCGGAAGTGGACTCAAGTAGCTACCCGCCTCACGAACAAAAATGTCGTAGAGACTTTTCTCATGCGCAAGACAATTGGTCGCCGTGTGCCCCCCTCGGCCAACCGACGGTATTAGGTCGAACCGTATATCAGAGTGGCCGCGAAATACCCAGCGACCACGGGCTTCAACGAAATACCTGGGGGAAACAATAGCCAAGAAATCATGTACGGATGAAATTGAAGTTGATGCCATGCGTGCTAAATAAATTTGACTGGCCACCGTGTACCCAGAATCATTCCGGTAGCTGACTAGCGACTATATAGCCTGTAACACCCCAGCGCCGCCGGGGCGCATGTTAGCAGCCGCTAAGCACG
>JAYWAV010000052.1:0-7153 GCA_043782015.1 Rhodoferax sp.
TCATGGCAAACCCAGACCACTTGCGATGCGCGCCCGCTGTCCACCAGTGCAGCCTGAATGCCGCGGTTGCCCGCGCCGATGCTGTACAGGCCAGCCAACTGTCTTTCGCGTTTCAGCAAATCGGCAATCAGCGGCTGGGTGCGTACGGAGTCATCGTGTCCCTCCAGCACGGGCAATAGCGTGATGTGCGGATGGTCCGCAGCCATCACCTGCTGGAAGCCGAACAGACGCTCGGCGTGGTCGCGCAGCGCAAGGCTGCCCAGCACGACTCCGATGCGCTTTTTGGCAGGTGCCGCACCGAGGAAGCGACCCAACAGCGTGGCGGCCGTGCGGCCAGCCGCCACATTGTCGATGCCCACATAGTGGGCGCGCCGGGAGCTGGGTACATCGGAGACCAGGGTGATGACGGTGGTTCCGTCGCCACACAAATCGTCGATGGCGGCGCGCACCAGAGGGTGGTCAATACCCATTACCAGCACCGCCGCATATTGCCTGCGCAGTGTGGCCATATGGCGCGCCAGCGCTTCCGGAGCAAATACGTTGACGCGATGTACGGTGGCATGCAGCCGCTGCTCGGTCAGCCATGGCCCCAGAGAAAGCACCTGATCGGCTAGCGCCGCCACAAAACTGTTGTTGCCCGAAGGCAGCAACACCGCAACGGAGTGCAAAGAGCGGCCACGCGCCAATCGACTGGCTGCCGGGTCGGCCCGGTATTCAAGGCGTCGCACCGCGGCGTGCACTTGCTCCACCGTGGCGGGGTGTACGCCAGAGCGGCCATGCATCACCCGGTCCACCGTTGCAAGACTGACGCCAGCGGCCGCTGCGACGTCGGTTAACTGGGTGCGGCGGGCAGGGGTAGAGGGCGTCATCGGAAGATTGTCATTTTAATGGGTAAATATGAGGTGCGTCACTCATTTAATAAATTCGGAATTTGAGGAAATTCGCATTTCAAGTAGAAACATATTTTCATACAATGCCCTTAAAGATAGGCAAAAATGATTAGCGCACCTCATTTTTCTTTCAGCGCTGTGTATCGGTTGGCACAGCCGTCGGGCAAACGCCATGAATGAACTTTTGCGCGCGCGTTTTCAGGGCCTTGTAGACGGGCGCACGGTAGATCTTTACACGCTGCGCAATCGGCAAGGGATGGCGGTGCGTATCAGCAACTTTGGCGCGCGCATCCAGCAGGTTCTGGTGCCGGACCGAGATGGCCAGATGGCGGATGTTGTGTTGGGGTATGACAGTCTGGCGGCTGTACTGCAAGACACGTCGTGGCTCGGTGCGTTTGTCGGGCGCTATGCCAACCGGATTGGTGGTGCGCGGTTGACGCTCAACGGCCTGCAGTACGCACTGTCCTGCAACGACGGCTCCAATACCCTGCACGGCGGCACGCTGGGCTGCAGTGCGCGGGTATTCAATGTCATGCACGCCGATGAAGAGCGGCTGGTGCTGGCTTACCGTTTTCACCCAGAGGACGATGGCTTCCCGGGCACTGTGGACTTGACGCTGACGTATACCGTGGACACGGACAATACGCTGGTGGTGGCCTGGGAGGCAAAAGCGCTGGACCAGCCCAGCGTGGTCAGCTTCAGCAGCCATGCGTATTTCAATCTGTCCGGGATAGCGGGCAGCAGTATCCTGGACCATGAGGTCTGCATACATGCAGGCGGCGTGCTGGAAATTGGCGATGGACAGATACCCACCGGGAGCGTTATGGCTGTTGAGGGAACGGTATTTGATTTGCGCCAACCCCAAGTCCTTGCCCAGACGCCAAAGCAAGGGGCCTACGACCACTACTGGGTGACGCCGCGTCCTACCGCACAAACCGATCTGATGTTGCAAGCCCGTGTTTGCCATGGGAACAGCGGCCGTACATTGGAAACTTGGAGTACCGAGCCTGGCGTGCAGTTCTATACCGGTGGGTGGTTGGGCAGCGGTGAGGTTGGGCAATCGTTGCACGACAAAAATGGCCAGTTGTTGGTGCGCCATGGGGCCCTGTGCCTGGAGCCTTCCGCGTACCCCGACGCGCCCAACCATCCCCACTTTCCCGACGCGGGCGTGCAGCCCGGTGCTTTGCGCACCGGGAAGATCGTGTACCGGTTCGGGGTGACCGGCTAACACCCATCCTAGGGAAGACCCTAGTACGTCATACATTCCCGCAATGATTTAATTCGACCGTCGCACTAATTGCGATGGAATGCCGCACTAACCCGGGTTCGGGTTTGCCTAAGTCAGTTTTTGAGGTGCCATGACAATTTCGAGACGGGTCTTTTCAAAGCTGGCGGTTGCCAGTACCTGTCTTTGGCGAGCGGTGAATGCCGGGGCACAAGCGCCCGGCCGTTTGCCGTCGCTTGCGCTGGCCTTTGCCGACAAGATGCTGATCGGAGCGGCGGTCACACCGGAGCTGATGGCCGGGCAAGGCAGTGACTTGGTGCGCCAGCAATTCAATATTGTGGTGGCCGAAAACGCCATGAAGCCCGAGAAGTTGGCCCCGACGGAACAGGGTACATACGACTTTTCCGCCGCCGACCGAATGGTCGATGCCGCTTTGGCTGCAGGGCTCAAGGTGCGTGGGCACACGCTGCTTTGGCACCAACAAATGCCCGCGTGGTTCCTCCTGGATGAAGGCAAAGAAGTCTCGCGAGCAGTGTTGGTGGCGAGAATCGAAAAGTACATCACGGACGTGGTCACCCATTTCCGCGGCCGCATCTACGCCTGGGACGTTGTCAACGAAGCGTTTGTGTTTGATGAGCCTGGTGTGGCAGTCGACGCCGCAGGCATGCGGCTCAGCAAACTGCGAACCATTGTCGGCCCCGAATACATGGAGATCGCCTTTCGTACTGCCGCCAAGGCGGACCCGGACGCGCTGCTGTTCTACAACGACTATGAAACCCAGAAACCGCGCAAAGTCGCGGCGCTGACGGGATTCCTGGGGGAGCTGAAGTCAAAAGGCGTCAAAGTCGACGGAGTGGGCCACCAATGCCACTGCAGCCTCTTGCACCCGCTCGTAGGCGACCTTGAGAAGGCCATCGATGCCTACGCGAAGTTGGGGCTCCGGCAACACATTACGGAGCTGGACATCGCGCTGAACGCGCGCCTGACGGAGAACAAGGTGCAACAGGCCACGCCCGCCTTGTTGCAAAAGCAGGCGAATCGCTACCGCGACTTCTTTGCCATGTTTTTACGCAAGCGGGAGCAGGTCAGCGCCGTGCTGCTTTGGGGAGTCGGTGACGCAAATAGCTGGCTGCGCTATTGGCCCATGCGCCGCTTTGAGGCGCCACTGTTGTTTGATGCGCAAATGCAGGCCAAGCCGGCCTTCTTTGCGGTGGTGGCCACCGTCCGTGGAGCCCCTGCCTGCGGTGGTAGTCTGGATGCTTTCAACCATTCCAGGACCCGGCCATGCTAGTAACAGGTGATCAACAGCTTCTGCGGCAAATCAATCGGATGGTGCTGGTACGCAAGCTCCTGCGTGAATCCGAGCTGTCGCGAGCCGACCTCGCAGAAGCCGTAGGACTCACCAAATCCACCGTCAGTTTGCTGGTCCGCGAGCTGGTGGATGAAGGCTGGTTCAACGAAAGTGAATTGGTGGTCAGCGGAAGCCTGGGGCGCCGTCCTACCCCGCTGCACATTGACGGAACGCGGTTGGCGTTGCTCGGTGCCGATCTGGGCATTGATGAAATCCGTATCGTCGCTACCAACCTTCTTGGTGAAGTGTTGGAGCACCAAACTGTGCCGTACGAAAACGTCAGCAATGTCTCTGCGTGCCTGAAGTTGCTGGCCAAAGAAATGGTGCGCATCGCCCGCAAACTGAAGGCACAAAGCCGCGGGGTTTTGGGCATAGGTGTCGGCATGCACGGCGGCGTGGACGAAGCTGCCGGAATACTCCACTTCGCCCCGAATCTGGGCTGGAAAGAGGTTAATGCAGCCGCACAATTGCGCTCGCACCTTGCAGACACCCTCCTCGACGACCTGCCGCTCTTTGTACAAAACGAAGCCGACGTCGCTGCGCTGGCCGAATTCGAGTTCTCCGCCCAGTCGGGCGCAGACCCGCTGATCTACCTGAGCATTGGCTATGGGGTGGGTGCCGGCGTCGTCGTGCGCGACAGCCTGCTCACCGGTTACCGCGGCTTTGCGGGGGAGGTTGGGCATACGATATTGCAGGCAGGCGGGCCGCTTTGCTCGTGTGGGCGCCGCGGTTGTGCGGAGGCGGTGATTGGGCTTACCAACCTGATTGGAAAAACAGGAAAGGCCTTGCCCGAAAGGCAACGCGCGCTGGTGAACTTCTTTGCGCAAGTCCAGTCCGGCGTGGCTGCGCCCACCAAGGCGACGGCAATTGCTGGCAAGCACTTGGGCGTGCTGCTCAACAACCTGTGGGTTGCCTTCGACCCCATGCGCATTGTGTTGGGTGGACCTGCCATGAAGCTGGGTGATGCGTTGCTTGCCCCGGCGCTTGCGGTGCTCAAGGATTACTCCAACGCAGCCCAATTGCCGGCACCGTCCATTCAGACCACGGACTTCGGCGACGACGTAGTCGCCATCGGCGCCGCAGCATTGGTGCGCTATCACCTGACGCGGCCACTGACCTATCAGAACTTGCGGGGTGCTTCTGCGCAAATCGCGCAACCGTAAATCCCGGCGTGCCATGCCATGGCTGCCGGTTCAATCAACTTTTAACTGGAACCAGGCATGACCGACTATTTTAAAGACATAGCACCCATTCGCTACGAAGGGCCTGATACCACCAACCCTTTGGCTTACCGTTGGTACGACGAGAACCGCATGGTTCTTGGTAAGACCATGAAAGAGCAACTGCGGTTTGCAGTCTGCTACTGGCACAACTTCTGCTGGAATGGCTTCGATCCCTTCAGCCACACCGGCACGCTGGAGCGCCCGTGGTGGACGATTCAGGACCCGATGGCTGCCGCAAAAGCCAAGGCCGACGCAGCCTTCTCCTTTATGAGCAAGCTGGGTTTGCCGTACTACGCCTTCCATGACCGCGATGTAGCGCCCGAAGGCGCGACGCCGCGCGAGACGGTCGACAACCTGAAGGCCATGGTCGATGTGCTGGGTCGCAAACAGGCCGACACCGGCATCAAGTTGCTGTGGGGCACAGCCAATGCTTTCAGCCACCGCCGCTTCATGAGTGGCGCCGCCACCAACCCCGACGCCGAGACCTTTGCCATGGCCGCGCTTCAGGTGCGCGAAGCGATGAACGCCACCAAAGCCCTAGGTGGCATCAACTACGTGCTGTGGGGCGGCCGTGAGGGCTACGAAACCCTGCTCAACACCGACCTGAAGCGCGAAGGCGAGCAGTTCGGCCGCTTTCTGCAAATGGTGGTGGAGTACAAGCACAAGATCGGAATTCCAGGTTTCGTGATGCTGGAACCCAAGCCGCGCGAGCCCAGCAAACACCAGTACGACTTCGATGTTGCGACTGTCTACGGCACCTTGCAACGCTGGGGTCTGGAGAAAGAAGTCAAGGTCAACATCGAGGCCAACCACGCGACCCTTGCCGGGCACAGCTTCGAGCACGAGATTGCGCTGGCCAATGCCATGGGCTTATTCGGCTCTATCGACATGAACCGGGGCGACATGCAGTGTGGCTGGGACACCGACCAGTTCCCCAACAACATTTCGGAGACTGCGCTGGCTCTGTACTACATCCTGCAAGGTGGCGGTTACACCCACGGCGGCACCAACTTCGACGCCAAGGCGCGCCGCCAGTCGCTGGATGCACAGGACATGTTCCACTCCCACATCGGTGGTGTCGATGTCTGTGCCAAGGCGCTCTTGATGGCCGAAGCCATGGTTAACGACGGCGGCATGCACAAGTTTGTTGAGCAGCGTTACAGCAGTTGGACCGCGCCTTGGGCGCAGGAGGTGCTTGCCGGAAAAAGTACGCTCGACTCTGTGGCCCAGCACGCCTGGGACCGCAATATCGACCAGCCGCCAGTCTCAGGTCGCCAGGAGTTCCTGGAGAACTGGTGCAACAAGTTTGTTGCGTAACGGATGGGTTTAGCCATGTCCCAAATGATCCAGAACCCGGTGCTGCCGGGCTTCCACCCCGATCCGTCGATTCTCCGGGTCGGTGACGACTACTACCTTGCCACTTCAACCTTTGAATGGTGGCCAGCGGTGCGTATCCACCATAGCAAGGACCTGGTGCATTGGCAGCACCGCGCCTATGCGGTCACCCGCAAGAGTCAGCTGGACCTGACCGGCCATCCCGATTCGTCCGGCATCTGGGCGCCTTGTCTAAGCTATGCGGATGGTTTGTTCTGGATGGTCTACACCGACGTGCGCAGCATGTACGGAGCGCACAAGGATGCGCACAACTACCTGATCACCGCGCCCACCATTGATGGTCCCTGGAGCGAGCGCACCTTCCTGAACAGCTCCGGCTTTGACGCCAGCATGTTCCACGACGACGACGGGCGCCACTGGCTGCTCAACCAGCAATGGATTCATGTGCCCGGCAAGCACAACTTCAACGGCATCCTGATGCAGGAGTACGACGTTAAGGGCGGTCGCCTGGTCGGCCCGGTGAAAAATATCTACGCAGGTACCGAGCTGCAGGTCGTCGAGGGTCCACACCTCTACCGCCGCAACGGTTGGTACTACCTGATGACCGCTGAGGGCGGCACCTTCTATGAACATGCGGTGACACTGGCTCGCTCGCGCCGCATCGACGGACCGTACGAAACTTTGCCCGGCAACCCCTTGCTGACGGCCTGGAAGCAGCCCACCGACAGCTTGCAGCGCTCCGGCCATGCCAGTCTCGTGGAGACCCAGACTGGCGAATGGATGCTGGCCCATCTGTGTGGTCGACCGCTCGAATGGAGTGGCCCCGGGCTGGATCAGAACGATCCCGCCGCAGGCTACCCGGCGCTTCATTGCCCGCTTGGCCGCGAGACGGCGCTGCAGCGCATCCATTGGCGCGACGACGACTGGCCCGAGATCGAAGGTGGCGGTAATCGACCATATGCGCAGGTTGCCGCGCCGCCGTTGGCCGCCCATTCATTCCCTGCCGAACCAGTGCGCGATGATTTCGATTCGGTCGCATTGAGTCCGCATCTCAACGCGCTGCGCGTGCCGTTCGACGAGAGCTGGCTTAGTCTGAGCGAGCGCCCGGGTTGGCTGCGCCTCAAGGGCC
>JAYWAV010000053.1:0-7150 GCA_043782015.1 Rhodoferax sp.
GTGCGCCGCAGCATCGTCGTGGACGCCAAGTGCGATTTGTTGCTTTACGGCAATGCCGAGCGCGCGATTGTTGAAATTGCCCACCGCCTGGCGGCCAACGAGCCGGTCGAGCAAATCACTGATGTGCGCGGTACGGCCTTCTTCCGCCGTGAGTCCCCTGAAGGCTGGTTTGAGATCGACTCGCGCAGCGTGGACGAGCCAGGCCGCGTCGAAGCGCATATCAACCCCTACATGACGACCTCCGAACAGGCCGCCGAAAATGGCGCGACCTGTGCGAAAGAAGACGAAGCCAAAGCGGTGGCCCAAGCTGCCGAAGCCGGTGGCGCTATCAATTCAGGAGCTGCCCGCGCAATCCCTACGGGCGTTAGCAACATAAAACCCTTGAATTTTGTACCCAATCCGGCGCTGCACGGATTGGGCAAGTACAAGGTGGCGCCGCGGGACCGCTCGGTGATTCGCCTGCCCAGCTACGAACAGATCAAGGGCGACCCCATCCTGTACGCCCACGCCAACCGCGTGCTGCACCTGGAAACCAACCCTGGCAACGCCCGATCGCTGGTACAGGCACATGGCGAAGGCGTAACCGCCCGTGACGTGTGGATCACGCCTCCGCCAATCCCGTTGACCACGTCCGAGATGGATTTCGTCTTTGATCTGCCGTACGCCCGCAGCCCGCACCCGAGCTATGCGGACGAAAACGGGAGCCACGACCACGCGACCAAAATCCCGGCCTGGGAAATGATCCGCTTCTCGGTGAACATCATGCGCGGCTGCTTTGGCGGCTGCACCTTCTGTTCGATCACCGAGCACGAAGGCCGAATCATCCAGAGCCGCTCCGAAGAATCCATCATCAAGGAAGTCGAGGACATCCGCGACAAGGTCAAGGGCTTCACTGGTACCATTTCCGACCTGGGTGGTCCCACGGCCAATATGTACCGTCTGGGCTGCAAGAGCCCCGAAATCGAAGCGGCTTGTCGCAAACCGAGCTGCGTGTACCCAGGCATCTGCCAGAACCTGACCACCAACCACGACCCGCTGATCAAGATCTACCGCCGCGCGCGCGCGCTCAAGGGCATCAAGAAGATTTTGATCGGCTCGGGCCTGCGCTACGACCTCGCCGTGAAGAGTCCTGAGTATGTGAAGGAGCTGGTACAGCATCACGTGGGCGGCTATTTGAAGATTGCGCCGGAGCATACCGAGCAGGGCCCGCTGACCAAGATGATGAAGCCGGGCATTGGCTCCTACGACAAGTTCAAAACTTTGTTCGAAAAGTTCAGTGCCGAGGTTGGAAAAAAGCAATTCCTGATCCCGTATTTCATCGCGGCCCACCCGGGCACCACCGATGAAGACATGATGAACCTGGCGATCTGGCTGAAGAAGAATGGCTTTCGCGCCGACCAGGTGCAGACCTTCTACCCCAGCCCGATGGCGACTGCCACCGCGATGTACCACAGCGGGCGCAACCCGCTGCGCCGCATCCACCGCGTGGCCGAGCACGAAGATGAGACTGTTGACATCGTGCGCGGCGAAAAACGCCGCCGTTTGCACAAAGCGTTTTTGCGCTACCACGATGCGAACAACTGGCCGCTGTTGCGCGAGGCGCTCAAGACCATGGGCCGCGCCGACCTGATTGGCAATGGCAAGCACCACCTGATCCCGACCTTCCAGCCGCTGCTGGACGGCGGCTACCAAAGCGCGCGCAAGAAAAATTCTACGACTGTGCCGGTCAAAGCAGCAGCGCCAGTCAAAGGGCGCATGCTGACCCAGCACACAGGCTTGCCCCCGCGCGTGACGGGCGCTGCCAAACCCGGACCCAAGCCGATTCGCAAGGCGCGATGAAATCGAAAGCCGCGAGTGGCGGACTGGTGTATTCCACCGACAGCGGGCGCATGTGCCCCGATTGCCGCCAACCCATAGCGCAGTGCGTATGCAACGCGACACCATTGCCGGTTACGGATGGAGTGGTGCGCGTCTCGCGCCTGACCAAGGGCCGTGGCGGCAAGGATGTCACCGTGGTCAAAGGGCTCGCGTTGGACACCGCGGCATTGACGGCGCTGGGCAAGCAACTAAAGACGATGTGCGGGTCCGGCGGCACCGTCAAAGACGGCGTCATCGAAGTGCAGGGCGATCACTGTGACCGCGTCATCGAAGCCCTGAAAGGCAAGGGCTTTGTCGTCAAACGCGCTGGCGGCTGAGCTTCTTCAGCTTTTTAAAACCAGATCTGCCGGTGCTCCCCGCCCAGGGTCGTACTTGTTAACAGGGTGGGCTGTCGGGTAGCCGATGGACACACCACAAATCAGTTTGTATTCCGGCGGAATCTGAAACGCCGTGCGTACCGGGCCGGCCCAGGTGGCCAGCGCGCCTTGGGCGCAGGTACCCAGGCCGTGCGCGTGGGCGCTGAGCATCAGCGTCTGCAGGAAGATGCCTGCGTCCAGCACCGAGAACTCGCGCAGTCCGCTGTGCACAAACACAAATAGGGCAGTGGGTGCGCCGAAGAATTCGAAGTTTTTGCGCATTTGCGCTTCGCGTGCGGCGTGGTCTTTGCGTTCGATGCCCAATAGCGCATACAGGCCGTGGCCGGTTGCACGGCGGCGGGGCTGCAGGTCGGATGGGTATTCAAAGTTGGTGGCGTAGTCGCCATCGGGTAGCGCATGGCGTTGGGTGGCCAGCAGCGACAGTTTGCCCAGCCAGCCCTTGCGCTGGGCCTGCATGCCCGCATCAAAGCGCTCTGTTAACGCCACAGCGAGCTGGTCGCGTACCGCGCCGGATGCGATGGCTACCCGGTAGGGCTGCGTGTTGGACCAGCTAGGGGCGCAGTTGGCATCTGCGAGAACGGCGTCGAGTACGTCTGGCGGTATGGGGCGTGCGTCAAAGTCACGAATGCTTCGCCGGGACCGGATGAGTGCCGTGAATTCAGATGGATGCATATTTTTTGAACCGGATGGACTGGAATTCAGATGCTGTGTGTTGGGTGGTCTGCGGGAAAGTGTATCGTGCGGCCTGCACAGCCCAAGATCGATATCCCATGCATTCTTCCCCCACAGTATCTCGCCCCTACCCACTGGATTTCATCCGTTCGCAGTTTCCTGCGCTCGCCAATGGATTTGTCTATTTGGACAACGCCGGCGGGTCATTGGTTCTGCACAATGTGGCCGACCGTGTCCGCGAATACCTGCTGACCAGCAGTGTCCAGTTGGGAGCCAGCTATACCCACTCGACCCAGGCCAGCGACAAAGTGTTGCAGGCACGCCGCGCGGTGGCGGACCTGATCAACGCCACAGATGACAGAGAAGTCGTGATAGGCGCAGCAACGACCGCGCTAATGTTTCAGCTGACCCAGGCCATACGGCCTTCCGTGAGGCCGGGCGACGTGGTGATCGTCACCAATTCCGACCACGAGGCGAACATCGGAGCGTGGCTGCGGCTACAAGCTGCAGGCGCCGAAGTGCGTTTCTGGAACGTGCGCGCCGATACGCTGGAACTCCACGTCGATGACCTGCGTGCCATGTTGAGCCCCCGCGTAAAGTGGGTCGCCATGACAGCGACTTCCAATGTGCTTGGCACGGTCAATCCGGTTGCAGAAGCCGCACAGCTGGTACATGCCAGCGGTGCCCGCTTGTGCGTGGATGCCGTGGCCTATGCACCGCACCGTCTGGTCGATGTTCAGGCGATGGGTGCCGATATCGTAGTGTTTAGTTTTTACAAGGTTTTTGGTCCGCACCAGGCAGTCTTGTGGGGGAGCGCCAGCCTGCTGCGCGAGCTTGCAAGCCTCAACCACTACTTCATTGCGGATGACGATATCCCCTACAAATTGCAGCCCGGCAACGTCAATTTTGAACTTTCCCATGGCTGTGCAGGCATCGTGGACTATCTGGTGTCAGTTGGTACGGCGCTGGGTGAGACGGGGACCGCGCGGCAATGTATGCAAGCGGCATACGCTGCCTTTGAGCGCCATGAAGGCGAGCTCGCCGAACGCCTGCTGGCCTATTTGCGCAGCAAGCAATCTGTCCGCATCATTGGCGGTGCCCGTGGCGATGCCCACGACAGGGTGCCGACCGTCAGCTTCGTGGTGCGTGATCGGCACAGCGAATCCATCGTTCGGCACGTCGACGCATTTGGCATCGGAATTCGATTTGGCGACTTTTACGCCCGAAGACTGGTAGAAAGCTTGGGACTCAACGTGCAAGGCGGTGTAGTTCGGGTGTCGATTGCCCACTACAACACGGCGCAGGAGATTGATCGCCTGATCGGGGCCTTGGAAGAAGCCCTGCAGCACACAGCGCTTTGATGGCGATTTTTTGCGTGGGTGATAGGCGCAATAATGGTGGTCCACAAAAGGAACATTGCTTGACCAACGAACCCATCAACGACCAACTGGGTTTTGCTTTTTTGCCGGATTTACCGGTCTCGGAAGCAACGCCGCCCAAAAAAGCGCCAAAGCCCAAGAGCCCAGTCGTGGCCGCGCCCATGGTCATAGCGCCGACCCCGGCCACAGACCCTGAGGCGATGGCTCACGTGCTGGAAGCGCATCCCGATTACCGCCTGCAGCGCCGCTTGCAGCCGCGTCTGGTGTGGCCCGGGGAGACTCCGGCGTCTGTGACGCGGGTGGTGGTGCTGGATACCGAAACTACCGGGCTGGATTCGAGCAAAGACGCCATCATTGAGCTCGCGCTGTTGCGGGTGGACATTGACAATGCCACGGGCCTGCCGGTGGGTGAGGTTCAGGTGTACGACGGGCTGGAAGACCCGGGCCGACCCATTCCGAAGGAAGTGGTGGCGCTAACCGGGCTGACCGACGGCGATGTGCGCGGCCAGAAGATTGACGAAGCGCGCGTGCTGGAACTGCTGAAAGATGCGGACCTGGTGATTGCGCACAACGCCGGCTTTGACCGCCCGTTTGCCGAGCAACGCATGCGCCGTTTTGCGGAGCTGCCATGGGGCTGCTCGTTTGCAGATATCGACTGGAAGGCGCAAGGCCGCAGCTCGGCCAAGCTGGAAAATCTGGCGCAGGCGCAAGGCTGGTTTTACGATGCCCACCGCGCCGAAATGGATTGCCATGCGCTGTTGGCTGTGCTGGCAACCCGATTGCCCAAGCTGGCGCACACCGGGTTGGCCCACTTGCTAAATGCAGCGAAGGCGCCCAGCTTTCGCGTGCAGGCCACCATGGCACCGTTCGAGGCCAAGGACAAGCTGCGCACACGCGGCTACCGCTGGAATGCCGAGCAGCGCGTCTGGCACACCCGCACAGCCGACGCTGACAGCCTGCAGGCCGAGTTCGCTTGGCTGAAGGAGAACGTCTACAACGGCCGCTCGGTCAAGGTGCAGGTGGAGCAACTGGATGCGCTGACCAAATACTCGGACCGCCCCGGTCTGATCACCCAACCGGCGATTTGAGTTTTTACCCATGACGAGCACCACAGCAAACATTGTTGGTATCCAGATGGCGCAAGCCCGCAAGGTCATCATTGGCGGGCGTGCCGTGATGACTGCCATCCACAAAACTTCAGTAGAGGGCGCTGTCGCTGTCGGCCCCCTGGGCCTACAAGGTGATGAGCAAGCTGACCTGACAGTACACGGTGGGCTGGACAAGGCGGTGTATGCCTATCCGGCCGAACACTACGACTTCTGGCGCGAGGCTCGGGCGAAGGCGGGTGTCGGCGGAATCGACGACGCGCTGGCGCATGGCGCAATCGGAGAAAACCTGACGCTGCAGGGCCTGCTGGAAAGCGATCTGTGGATAGGCGACGTGCTGCAGTTTCCGGACTGCGTGCTACGCGTCTCGCAGCCGCGCCAGCCGTGTTTCAAGTTCAACGCTGCGATGGGATTTAACCAGGCCACCAAGGTTATGGCCCGCAGTGGGCTGTGTGGCTTCTATTTGGCGGTGGATACGCCCGGGACGCTACGCGCGGGTGACGCCTGCACCGTGGTGCCCGGTTCGCGGCAGGTCAGTATCTCCGCACGGTTTCAGTCCCTCATGTTCAGAGGATGAGGTTTCCATGAAGTTATTGCGCTACGGCCCTGCGGGCCAGGAAAAACCCGGTGTACTGGATGTACAGGGGCGGGTGCGGGATTTGTCGGGCGTGGTGCCCGATATCGCAGCGGGTGTGCTGTCATCGGCCAGCCTGAGCCAACTGGCCAAGCTGGATATCAACAGCCTGCCGCTGGTGGCGGGCACGCCGCAGCAAGACTTGCGCTTGGGGCCCTGTATCGGGCAGGTTGGCAAGCTCATTTGCATTGGCCTGAACTACTCCGACCATGCGGCCGAGGCTGGCATGGCGGTGCCGCCCGAGCCCGTGGTGTTTGGCAAATGGACCAGTTGTATCGTAGGCCCCGACGATGCCATTGAAATTCCCCGTGGCTCAGTCAAGACCGACTGGGAGGTCGAGCTGGGCGTGGTGATCGGGCAGGGCGGGCGCTACATCGACGAGCAAGATGCCATGGCCCATGTGGCTGGCTATTGCGTAGTCAACGATGTGTCCGAACGCGAATACCAGATCGAGCGCGCGGGCACGTGGGACAAGGGCAAGGGCTGCGACACGTTTGGTCCGTTAGGCCCATGGCTGGTGACCAAAGATGAAGTGCCTGATCCGCAGAAGTTGAACGTGTGGCTGGAAGTGGATGGCCAGCGTCGCCAGAACGGCAGCACGGCCACGATGGTGTACCAGGTGCCGTTTTTGATCAGTTACCTGAGCCGTTTTATGAGCCTGCAACCTGGGGATGTAATTTCCACTGGCACGCCGCCTGGTGTGGGTATGGGGCACAAGCCGCCGGTTTACTTGCGGGCTGGTCAGACGGTGCGGTTGGGCGTCGAAGGTCTGGGTGTGCAGACGCAGAAGGTTGTGCAAGGCTAAGTCCGTTTCGCGTGCTGTTTGCGAGGACGGGCTGGGTGTTTTGCTCCGTGTCCTCCGCCCGCTCAAGCGGGCTCCCCCTTGACCTGCGCAAAACACCCAGCCCACCCTCGCAAACGATGTTTGGTACTCCACGGTCGAATGCACCGCATGCCAATCTTCCAGCGGATGGTGCGGGGTATACGTTTTGCGCAGGTTAAGGAGGAGGCCGAAGGCCTGGGGACACGGAGCAAAACGTATACCCCGCAGCGTCTGCGGGCGAGAGACAGAACGTAGGTGCTACCAAATCAATAGCTGCTTAC
>JAYWAV010000054.1:0-2572 GCA_043782015.1 Rhodoferax sp.
GACCCGACCAACAACCGCTGGGCCTGGCACGCACCAGGGGCGGATTATGTGACGCTGGCGATAGGCCGCGATTTCGGCGATGTGTCACCCTTGAAAGGCGTGATCCATGGCGGCGCTAGCCACACGCTGTCAGTGGCAGTCACGGTACAGGCCATCGGCGACAATGCGGCCCCTGTGCTGCGCGGCACGCAGACCTCCTCCTCGCAATCGCAATCCCAATCCCAATCTCAAAGCTAAAGGACATCCCCATGAGCGTGTACGACAAACTGACCGAACTTTCCATCACACTGCCCCTGGTGGCCATTCCAGCAGCGGCGTATGTGCCGTTTGTACAGACGGGCAAGCTGGTGTTTATCAGCGGCCATATCGCCAAGAAGGAAGACGGCAACCCATGGGTCGGCAAGCTGGGCCAAACCATGACCACCGAAGAAGGCAAAGCCGCAGCACGTTCCATTGCGATTGAGTTGATGGGTACACTGCACGCAGCGGTCGGTGACCTGAATCGTGTCAAGCGCATCGTCAAGCTGATGTCATTGGTCAACTCCACCGACACGTTTATCGAACAGCACCTGGTCACCAACGGCGCCAGCGAATTGTTCGGTCAAGTGTTTGGCGACAAGGGTGCGCATGCACGCAGCGCATTTGGCGTGGCCCAGATTCCGCGTGGTTCCTGCGTTGAGATTGAACTGATTGCAGAAATCGAATAGCCGGCTTTTTTAGCACTTAAGATTGGCGGGACCGGGCGGGGGACACGTAGCAAAACAGTCCGCCTTAGCTCTGCAGCGGACTCAGAACAGAAGTTTAGGCAACCTTGAACACAGCAACCGCCTGCTTCATGCGATCCGCCTGCTCACGCAAGCTCTCGGCGGCAGCAGCGCTTTCTTCGACCAGTGCGGCGTTTTGCTGGGTCATTTGATCCAGCGTGCCAATCGCCTGGTTCACACCGGCAATGCCCGCACTCTGTTCGTTGGCTGCGGCGGTAATTTCGTTGATCACATCCGCCACACGGCGCACCGATTGCACGATGTCGTCCATGGTTTTGCCAGCGTCGCTGACCAAACGCGTGCCAGACTCGACCTTGTCCACGGAGGTGGTGATCAGGGCCTTGATCTCACGGGCTGCTTCCGCGCTTCGGCCAGCCAGGCTGCGCACCTCACTGGCCACCACCGCAAAACCGCGGCCCTGCTCGCCCGCGCGGGCTGCTTCCACTGCCGCATTGAGCGCCAGGATATTGGTCTGGAACGCAATGCCGTCGATCACACTGATGATGTCGGCAATTTTCTTGCTGCTGGCATCGATCTCCTGCATCGTGGAGACCACCTCCCTGACGACCGTACCACCGCGTTGAGCCACCACCGACGCACTGCCGGCCAGCTCGGCCGCCTGGCGTGAGTTGTCGGCACTGTGTTGCACCGTGGTAGTCAATGCGCCCATGCTGGAGGCGGTGGATTGCAAGTTGCTGGAGGTCTGTTCCGTGCGCTGCGCCAGGTCGTTGTTGCCCTGGGCAATCTCGGCGCTGGCAGTCGCAATACTGTCGGTGCTCAGCCGAACCTGCGAAACCATGCGGCTCAGCGACTCGTTCATGACACCCAGAGAGCGCAGCAGCATGCCGAATTCATCCTGCCGGTCGGTGGAAATATGCGAGCTCAGGTCGCCTTCTGCAATACGCGCGGCCAGCAGGTTGGCCCGGTCCAGCGGCTCCCGGATGGAACGTACCAGCCATAGGGTGCCCATGAAGATCACGCCCATGATTGCCGCCAACCCAACGACGATCAAGACCGAGTTGGACTGGCGGGCGCTCTCGGTTTCTGCCTGGACTTCGACCACACGCTGTTCGGCCAGCTTGACCAGATCGCGCTGCCCGCCAATATAGGACTGCATTGCCGGGACATATTGCGTGGTGAATATCTTGGCTGCGTCGTCCAGACGGTCTTCGCTTTTTGCCTTCTTGGCCAGATCGCGTACCTCAAACATCGCCTTGCGGTACTCGGCAATCCTTTTGAGCTGGTTGCGCTCATCATCGGTCAAAGGCAGGGCTTCCAGTTGCTTTTGCAACTCCGATATCTCCGCACTGGTGGCGGCGATGGCATCCTTGAAATTCTCGGCCACTTTGGAATCGCTGCTGACCAGAATGGCATGGTTGCGCGACGCGTTGAGCTCGGTGAAACCATTCCAGCGGTTTGTCACTTTCACAATGTCACTGGAGGTTTGAAGTTGGGCGCGACCATCGGCAAGAATACGGGCGCTGCGTGCCAAGCCTACCGCCGCGACAATGACCAGCGAAGCCAGAATCAACACAATGAAGAGCCAAAGTTTCGTCGAAATTTTCATTTGATTGAATCTACCCATGTGGCCTCCTGCATGTTGTCTCAAGCTTAACTGTCAATACCGTGCACCGCAACGGGGCAATCAACCATTCAGATTTCCCGTATCGCTTGTGCAGATGTATCCCGCAGCATATTTTCAGTTACCCGCTCTGGCGCAATCTGCGATAAAGGCCGCAAAACAAAGGCCCTTTCCCACATTCGGGGGTGCGGCAGCGTCAAAGTATCGGACACTATTCGCGCTTCGC
>JAYWAV010000055.1:0-7138 GCA_043782015.1 Rhodoferax sp.
AAGTCACTTCCATCCACAGGGCTCAGGCCCTTGATCTGTTCGATCACGTCCTGCTCCACCTTGGGCGGATGGCCGCCTGTCCACAACAACGCCAGCACCAGCGATGTGAACTCGTGGCCCAGTGGCAGGCCCGCAAAGCGCAGGCTGGTGGCAGTGCCAGCGCGCTTCAATGAGAAGGAGGGCTTGCGGGCGTCCTGGCCGTCATAGGCCACCGTGATCTTGTCGCCGCGCGCGGTCTGGATGGTTTGCAGCAGTTCGCGCATCTGCACGGAGTTGTCATCGTCGCCCAAAGACGCCACGATCTCGACGGGCTGCGTCACGCGCTCCAGGTAGGCGGCGAGTTGGGCTTTGAGGGTGTCGTCGAGCATGGTGGAAACTCCTGTTTACTTGATATGTTGGGGTCAGAGCACATCGCATGCGCGAGTGGTCTGACCCACAAAGCTATAAAATCTGTAGCTGCTCACGCACATTCCATGCGCGCTGCAGCCCTTTTTGACGTAAAAAAGCCGGACGGCTCGGCGCACTTGCGCCAAGTCGCTGTCCGGCTTTTCGTCCGGCTTGGGAGCGCTAGATCAGATCTTGCCGACCAGGTCCAGGGACGGCGTAATGGTCTTGGCGCCTTCGTTCCACTTGGCTGGGCACACTTGACCGGGGTGGGCAGCGGTGTATTGGGCAGCCTTCAGCTTGCGCAGGGTTTCCTTGACGTCACGGGCGATTTCGTTGGAATGGACTTCCATGGTCTTGATCACACCGTCGGGGTTGACAATGAAGGTACCGCGCAATGCCATGCCGTCTGCGTCGATATGCACGTCAAAGGCGCGTGTCAGCGCGTGGGTCGGGTCGCCGACCAGCGGGAACTTGGCCTTGCCCACGGCAGGCGACGTCTCGTGCCACACCTTGTGCGCAAAATGGCTGTCGGTAGTCACGATGTACACCTCGGTACCAAGTTTCTGGAATTCAGCATAGTTGTCTGCTGCGTCTTCCACTTCGGTGGGGCAGTTAAACGTGAAGGCAGCCGGCATAAAAATCAGCACAGACCACTTGCCCTTCAGGCTCTCGTTGGTGACGGGAACGAACTTGCCGTTGTGAAAGGCTTCGGTCTTGAAAGGCTGGACTTGGGTGTTGATCAAAGACATGGGGGTTTTCCTCTAGAAGTTGCTGTTCTAAACATGAACAACCCGAATCTTAGGGCTTGCCAATCATTTAGTGGGTTGATTGATCCAATGAATCAGATAGAAGTTATCTATGATGTCAACCCGCGGCCTCAGGACCCTGGCACTCAGTCGCGCAGCACGCGGCGGTGCATGCGCCGCAAAGACCACCATACGCCCAAGGCCACCACTGGAATCGCCACCGCAGCTGTAATCTCCGGGCTCCAGGGCCAGCCCCAGTGCTGAGCCCCTTTGGCCAGGTAGGTGGCCAACCCGACGATGTAGTACGTGATGGCGGCGACAGATAGGCCCTCTACCGTGGACTGCAGCTTGAGCTGCATGCCCTGGCGGCTGTTCATCGTGGCCAGAAGCGCCTGGCTGCTTTGCTGCTGCTCGATTTCCACCCGGGTGCGCAGCAGATTGCTGATGCGGGAAACCCGCTGCGACAGCGCGTCCTGGCGGCGTGTAGACCAGGCGCAGGTGCTGCGCGCTGGCGTCAGCCTGCGCTCCATAAATTCGCCAATGGTTTGCATGCCCGCAATGCGAGACTCCGCAATATCCTCAATGCGTTTGTCCACCAGTTCAAAGTAAGCGGCACTTGCGGAGAAACGCGAATGGGTGGCTGCATGCTGACTCTCGACCTGCCCGGCCAGCCGGGTCAGGCGGTCCAGCAACAGCGGCTCATCATTGCGCGTGGCGGAGCGAATCGCGTCCGCCAGCTCGGCGAGCTCGCGCTCGGCCGATGCCAACACCAGCGCGGCATTGCGCGCTGCCGGCAACCCCAGCAAGGCAGCCATCCGGTAGGTTTCAATTTCCAGCAGACATTGCACCAGGCGCCCCAGGCGCCGTGGCGTCATTCCACCCGCCAGCAATACCATGCGCGAGAAACCATCGGCATGGACTGCAAAATCCGTAAACACCTCGCCGCAACCGTCTGCCACCGCCGATGCCACCAATGTGTCCTCGTGCAGCAACTGCCGGACACAGATGTCGGCGATATCCCCATTGGTTGGCAGCACCCACAAATGCAAGCTCACCAGGCATTCACCCGGAAGCTGTGCTCGCCAGTCTTGGGGCACGGCATCCAGGGCCAGCTCTGGTACCCAGTCGGCTGCTGCCGATGGGCTGGCAGGGCGCATGAAGGTCCAGGTGACAAACTCCGTGTGCAGTTCCCAACGCAATCGGTAGGGGCCAAAATCCATGCGGGCATGAATCGCCAGCGCGTCGGGGACGACCATGTGGTGGTCACGCGCCAGCTTCACCAGGTGGACCCGGCTGGCTTCGCGCTCCTCCGCGTTGCAAACCATCACCACATGGGACAGCACCATCGGGCAACCCATGGACTCGGGCGGCCGCGCATGGACCTCATTGTGCAGCGCAAGGCGCAACGGGTGTTGCTGACTCAACATCAATCCTCGACAAACGCCTCTTCACGTTTGGCCTTGACTGACGGCATCAGCACAATCACCAGCAGCAAGGCCGCCGCAGCCAGCAAACCGGCCGACAGAGGACGTGTGACGAACACGCTCCAGTCGCCGCGCGACAGCAGCAAAGCGCGGCGCAAATACTCTTCCATCATCGGCCCCAGGATAAAGCCCAACAGCAGCGGCGCGGGCTCAGTACCGAGCTTGATGAACAGGTAACCAATCACGCCAAACAGGCCAACCAGCCAAATGTCGAAGGTGTTGTTGTTGGTGGAATAGACCCCTACGGCGCAAAACAGCACGATGGACGGAAACAGCCAGCGGTAGGGTACGGTTAGCAGCTTGATCCAGATGCCGATCAGAGGCAAGTTCAACACGATCAGCATCAGGTTGCCGATCCACATGGACGCGATCAGGCCCCAGAACAGCTCTGGGTTGCTGGTCATCACCTGCGGACCCGGCTGGATGTTGTGGATGGTCATCGCACCGACCATCAGCGCCATTACGGCATTGGGCGGGATGCCCAGGGTCAGCAACGGGATGAACGAGGTTTGTGCACCCGCGTTGTTGGCGGACTCTGGTGCCGCGACACCGCGGATATTGCCTTTGCCGAACGGCACTTCACCGGGGCGCAACTTCGTTTTCTTCTCCAGCGTATAAGCCGCGAAGGCCGCCATCACAGCGCCACCACCCGGCAAGATGCCCAGCAGCGAACCCAGCGCAGTGCCACGCAGGATTGCGGGGATCATGTTTTTGAAGTCTTCCTTGGTCGGCATCAGGCCCGACACCGATGCGGTAAAGACTTCGCGTTCACTCTCATGTTTGGAGAGATTGCTGATGATCTCGCCGTAACCGAACACGCCCATCGCAATCACGATGAAGCCAATGCCATCGGTCAGTTCGGCAATGTCAAAGCTGAAGCGGGCCACGCCGGAATTGACATCGGTACCGACCATGCCCAGCAGCAGGCCCAGCACAATCATCGCAATCGCCTTGAGCAACGAACCGGATGCCAGCACGACTGCACCAATCAGGCCCAGAATCATTAGCGAGAAATATTCGGCGGGGCCGAACTTGAAGGCCAACTCAGTCAGCGGGCCCGCAAAAGCGGCCAGGATCAAGGTGCCCACACAGCCGGCGAAGAAAGAGCCTATACCGGCCGCTGCCAGCGCCGGACCAGCACGGCCCTGACGGGCCATCTGGTAGCCATCAATCACCGTCACGACCGACGACGATTCGCCAGGCAAATTCACGAGGATCGCAGTCGTCGAGCCACCGTATTGCGCGCCGTAGTAAATGCCTGCCAGCATGATCAATGCAGCGACGGGCGGCAGCGCATAGGTAGCTGGCAGCAGCATCGCAATGGTGGCCAGCGGGCCGATGCCGGGCAGCACGCCAATCAGCGTGCCCAGCAGGCAGCCGATAAAGGCATACATCAGATTTTGCAGCGTAAACGCTACGCCAAAGCCCAGTGCAAGGTTGTTAAACAGATCCATGTGTGTTCCCCTCAGGCTGCGAACAGCGCAGTGACAAAATCGGGCAGAACCGGGAACTGCAACTTGAGCAGGACGATGAAAGCCAGATAACTCATGACGGAGAGGACCGTGCCCAAAATGACCACTTCCTTCCAGTTGAATTCATCGCCCGCGTTGGACGCGATCATGGTCAGCAGATAAATGCCGGGGATCAGGCCCATCGGCGGCAGGCCAATGGAAGGCAGCCCGCCGATGGCAGCACCGAAGGTCAAATTGGCCAGGATGATGAACAGCAATGGCTTCCAGGCCCACTTGCCCATCTTGTCGCCATCCACCGTTTCGACCACCAGCGCCTTGAAGGTGATGACGCCGCCCAATACGGCCAACAGAATGCCCAACACCAGCGGGAAGTAGCCCGGGCCCATGCGCGCGCCGTTGCCAATGGTGTAGCCTGCTGCGCCCCAGGCGAAGGCCACACCTACGCCCATGAACATCAGGCCGGAGAAGAAGTCTTTTTGACTTTTGATATTCATCCAGTGTCTCCTCGAGTTTTTCTCGGTGGCACATTCTGCACGGAAAACCGGCCCGCCAGCCTCAAATGCCTTCGGGTTTGATTTCTGCCCGGGCGATGACCGGTTTCCAGCGCGCCTGCTCTGCGCGGATAAACGCACTAAAAGCTGCAGCGCTGCTACCCAACGCCTGTGCCGTCTCCTGGCCCAGCTTGTCATTGACCGCCGCACTCTGGGTGGCCCGGATGGCCTCGGCTTCCAGCTTCACCAGATTGGGCTTTTGCCAACGGGCGGGTGCCAAAAGGCCGTACCACTGCGTCATCTCAAAGCCCTTGTAACCCTGCTCGGCTACCGTTGGCACATCGGGCAGTTGCGGCAAGCGGCTGGCAGTGCCGGTGGCAATGCAACGCAGCTTGCCGGCTTTGATAAACGGCAACAAGGCCGGTGCACCGACGGATGCCGCCTGTAACCGTCCAGCCATCAGGTCGGTCAGCATGGGGCCGGTACCGCGGTACGGCACATGCAGGATGAAGGTCTCGGTCACCATCTTCAAATATTCAAACGCCAGGTGGCCAGCGCTGCCGTTGCCAGCGGAGCCATAGTTGAGCTGCCCGGGGTGCGCCTTCAGGTAGGCGACGAACTCCTTGAGGTTCTTCACCGGCAAATCGGGATGCACCACATACAGGCTGGGCACTTTGGAGACCAGTGTGATCGGCACGAAGTCCTTCAATGGGTCATACGGCAGCTTGGCAAAAATGAAAGGGTTGACGGCGAGTGTGCCAATGTGGCCCAGGATGATGGTGTGCTCATCGGTCGAGTTGGCCACTTCCTGCATCGCGATGTTGCCCGCCGCTCCCGGCTTGTTGTCGACAAAAACGTTTTGCCCAATGGTCTTGGCCATCTCTCCGGCCACAGCACGGGCAACGATTTCGGAGCTGCCACCGGGCGCAAAGGGAACCACCAGGCGGATGGGTTTGACCGGCCATGGGGCTTGCGCCAAAGCGCTGCCAGCGAGACGGCTGCCCATCGCCAACGCACCACTTTGCAGCAGTGCACGCCGACTCCACACGTTGTCGATTTCGCGCATATGGTCTCCCTGGTTTCTAGTCAAAGCGGCGGCGTGGAGGACAACACCTCCTCCATCGCTGTCAGGCCCTCTGCCACACGCAGCGCACCCGCGAGACGCAAGGGGCGCATGCCATCTGTCACCGCCTGTCGGCGCAAGGCATCAATGCCCGGGGTGGTGGTCACGCGGTCCTTGAACCCCTCGCTGACCGTCAGCAATTCATACAAACCCATGCGGCCGGAGAAACCGGTCATGCGGCACTCGACACAACCCACTGGCTTGTAGGGTTTGAAGCCGCCGTTGATCTGCCAGGGCTTGACCATTTCCTGCAAGGCTTCGCGTGTCAGCGTCTCGTCCCGCACGCGGCAGGCCTTGCAAAAGGTACGCACCAGGCGCTGGGCCAGCACGCCCAACAAGGTCGCGTTGATTAGATACGAGGGGATGCCCAGCTCCATCAACCGCGTGATCGCAGAGGGCGCATCGTTGGTGTGCAGTGTCGAAAACACCAGATGCCCGGTGAGCGCTGCCTGTACGGCCATCTCGGCGGTCTCCAGATCGCGTATTTCGCCGACCATGATGATGTCCGGGTCCTGCCGCATCAATGCACGCAGGCCCTGTGGAAAACCAAAGTCCAGTTGTGGCTGCACCTGCGTCTGGTTGAACGCGGGCTCGATCATTTCGATGGGGTCTTCCACCGTGCTGACATTCACCTCTTCGGTCGCAATGCGCTTAAGTGTGGAATACAACGTGGTGGTCTTGCCGGACCCCGTAGGGCCGGTCACCAAAATGATGCCGTGCGGACGTTTGACCAGCGCCTCCCAGCGATCTGCATCGTGGCTCGAAAAACCCAAGGCGTCCAGATCCTTGACGGTGTTGTCCGGATCAAAAATCCGCATGACCATTTTTTCGCCAAAGGCGGTGGGCAAGGTGGAGATACGCATTTCGACTTCGTCACCCCGCGGGTTGCGGGTCTTGATGCGGCCGTCCAGCGGACGCCGCTTTTCGATCACATCCATGCGCCCCAGCAGCTTGATGCGTGCGGTCATGGCATTGTGCACGCCCATCGGCATCTGGTAGACCGGGTGCAGCACGCCATCGATGCGGAAACGAATCACGCCCTGTTCGCGGCGCGGTTCCAGATGGATGTCGCTGGCGCGTTGGTCAAACGCGTATTGCCACAACCAGTCCACCACCTGCACCACGCCCTGGTCGTTGGCATCGAGTTGTTTGTTGGTCTTGCCCAGTTCTACCAGCTGCTCAAAACTGGCGCCGTTGTTGACGCCGGATTTGTTGGCATTGCGCACGGATTTCGCCAGCGCATAAAACTCGGCCGTATAGCGGTGGATTTCCTGCGGGCTGGCCAAAACACGGCGCACGTTGCGGCGCGACTGGCGCTCCACCTCGCTGACCCAGTCCGTCATATAGGGCTCGGCTGTGGCTACTGTTACCTCACTGGGCGTGGTGACCACTGGCAAGATTTTGTGCCGCTCGGCATAGGCTGCGCTCATCGCAT
>JAYWAV010000056.1:0-2571 GCA_043782015.1 Rhodoferax sp.
ATGACGCACCGTGGAGAACGACCAGCGATAGGGCCAGCGCTGTATGGATGAGATGTTTCATGGCGCAGTTTTCCTTATGGCAACAGCTTCTTGGCAATCTGTGTCAACAAAGCGCGCTCGCGGTCGGTAGTCAACTCCCAAATCATCACGCCGCCGAGCTTTTGCTTCACCACATAGTCCAGCTTGTGGCCCATGGACTCCGGGTCGTCATAGGTAATGTAGGTGCCGCTCTCGGGGTTGTACAGCGATGGGGTTTTGATGGCGTCGTTCCAGGTGCGGATGAAGCCCGGTTTGCCCAGGTAGTTGGCAACGATGTCTGCGTATTCCAGACTGCCCTCCTCCCAGGTGCCTTTGGCCGGGCCCGCGCAGGTCTGGTATTCGCCGTGCATGACATCAGCGCAACCCTTCCAGACATAGCCATAAAACGGCACGCCCAGCACGATCTTGTTCAGCGGCACGCCGGCCTTGATATGCCCTTCTATGCCTGCCGCCACAAACCGTCCAGATGTCGCGGTCTGGGTATCGTCCTTGGCATCCGCCCACAGCGGCGCCAGGGGCCCTGCGCGCTTGCCCCAGGGGCCGTGGTAGTCATAGCCCATCACGTTGATCCAGTCCACCGTCTTGGCGACTTCGCCCAGCTCCGTGTTGCGCAGATAGTCTGGCCCGGGGTTGCTGGCAATGGTCAGCAGGTAATGCGTTTTAGCCTTCTTGCCAGCGGCATCCAGGGCTTGGCGAATGGCTTGCAGCAGCAAGGTGAAGTTGCGTTTGTCTTCGGGGCGCGCGCTGTTGCCAGGGTCGCCGCCACCGACCGGAAACTCCCAGTCAATGTCCACGCCGTCCAACTGGAACAACTGCATGTAGGCCACCGCGCTCTCGGCGAACACGGTGCGGCTTGCTTCCGTCAACGCGACGTCAGAGAAATGTTTGGACCAGGCCCAGCCGCCGACCGACACCAGCAGTTTCAGCTTGGGGTTGGTTTTCTTCAGCGCGCGCAAGCCTTCGAAGTTCTTGGCGTCGACATCGGGGTAACCCACCACCACTTTGCCATCCGCGATGTTGGCAAACGCGTAGTTGATGTGGGTGAGCTTTTTAGCATCGATCTTCTCAGGCGGGAAGCTGCGGGCGTCGCGCGCCCAGGCAATGTAGTAGCCCACCACCTTGTTGCCAGCTGCCGGGGCCGCGTAGATGGAAGTGAACAGACTGGCAGCCAGCAGGCCGAGAAGCAAAGCGCGCATGAAAAGATTCCTTAGGATTTGCGGGCCAGACCACTCGCCTATGCGATGTGCTCTGACCCCAACGAATGGGGCAATGGCAGGGAATTGTCCGCCATCCTAACCGCTATTCGCGCTATCTTTTCAGTAGCTTCTCGCGCAGGTTACATGCGCGTTACCGGCCTTTTTTATTGCAGAAATAGACTGTCCATCGCCAGCATGCTGTACATCACTTCACGGGTGAGATAAGTGGGACGCGCATCTTTGGCTGCCGCACCGAGGGCGAAAAACAGCGGCAGGAAGTGGTCATCGGTCGGATGTGCACGCTCCGCGTTGGGCGCTTGTGTGCGGTAGTCCAGCAGCACGTCCAGATTGCCTTCTGTCAGCCGGTCTTCGATCCAGCGGCTGAACTCGGTGACGTAGGGCAAAACGGGTGGTGGAACCGGCGCGCCGCCGCCAAAGAACTCGCCCAGGTTGTGCGTCATCGAACCCGAGCCCATCACCAGAATGCCCTGCGCGCGCAAGGGCCGCAGCGCCACGCCCATCGCATACACCTCCCGCGGACCGTAGCCCGCAGGCAAGGCCACCTGCACCACCGGCACAGTCGCCTTGGGCAGCAGGTGCATCAGCGGCACCCAGGCACCGTGGTCCATGGGTCGGCTCGCATCGCCTGACGCGTCTATGCCTGCAGCCTTGAGCAAATCAATGACCTGCTGACCCAGCGCCGGGCTGCCGGGCGCGGGGTATTGCAGCTGGTAGAGCGCATCCGGAAAGCCACCAAAGTCATGCCAGGTCTTGGGCTGCGGATTGGTCATCACCGCCGGCGTACGCGCCATCCAGTGCGGAGACATCACCACCACGCCTCTCAAGTCAGCCGGCAGGCGCGCTCCCCACGCGGCCAGCGCAGGGCCGCTGGTGCCCGCTTCAATAGCGAACAGCGGCGCACCGTGAGAAACGAACACAGAGGGTAAGGAAGTGGCGATCATGGCTGGATCTCGAAGCTGGGGATACCGTTTTATATGGTGGCTGATTCGCGAGACGCAAGCCCTGTTTGCGTGCCATGGCGCATCACGCCAACCGTGACCTTAAGAGTGGTCTGCTATTTCAATACTGCGGATAAAAATTATCTTTCAGGCTCGACACGCCACCACACTCTGTCAAGCGAGATACCTGCAAGAGGTAGATTTACGCCGAAGACATCGACCATACCCGCAAACACTGAGTAGCTTCCCTTGAATCCGATAAGCCTGCCTTCCTCGTCTCGCGCGTAGCTGGTGGTGACGTAGTCGCTCCGGTGCTTGCCTTGTGTCTCGACGATCCACTCACCTTCGCAGGTGAAGTCAACGCCAATGCGTAGCGC
>JAYWAV010000057.1:0-2560 GCA_043782015.1 Rhodoferax sp.
GGGCTCAGGGTGTTGGCCAGGGCCGCCTCCCACGCGCCGGTGCCCGAGGCCGGGTAGATGATGACGGGCTGTTGGGTCTTGAATATTTTCTGGATGTCGGCCAGCACCTTCAAACCCAGGCCCGCAAACTCGGGGCCACGGTGGTCAATGGTCGGCAGGCTCATGGCGCGCAACACGCGGTCGGGCACGGGGGAGGGCCCGGGGATTTGCAGGAAGTGGCGGCCGGTGGGGTGGAAGTCGAGGGTCAGCATCGCAGTTTCGAGCCTGTCAATAAAGTGAAAGTCGGACGTGAAAGTCAGAGTGGAAAAACCATTTCCAATTTTTGCACAGGCGCTGCAAGATACAGTACGTACTTGCCCTGAATTCCAGATTATTGACCCACATCAAGATGAACGCCCCAGTGCCCCTGAACGTGATCCAGTCCGCCGCAGAATTGGTGACTGCCCCGACCTATGACGCCGTGGCCCGCGTCCACAATGAGGTGGCGGGGCGCCTGGCCGCCAGGCTTGCCAAAGAGACGCAGGGTGAGGTGCTGTTCTCGGCCGCAGACCGGGGCCGTTATGCCACCGACGCATCCATCTACCAGCAGATGCCGGCGGGTGTGTTTGTGCCGCGCACGCCTGCGGATGTCAAAACCGCGCTGGACATTTGCCGCGATTTGAAAACACCCATCGTGCCGCGTGGCGGCGGCACCAGCCAGTGCGGGCAAACCGTTGGCGCCGGCCTGGTGATCGACCACAGCAAACATGTCCGCAACATCCTGAATGTCGATATTGAAAACCGCGCGGTAGAGGTTGAACCCGGCCTGGTGCTGGACCATCTCAACGCCGCGCTGAAGCCCCACGGCCTGTGGCACCCGGTGGATGTCTCCACCAGCGCACAGGCCACGCTGGGTGGCATGGCCGGCAACAACTCCTGCGGCAGCCGCAGCATCGCCTACGGCAACATGGTGCACAACGTGCTGGGCGCCAAGGCCTGGTTGTCGGATGGCTCCCTGCTCGACATGGGGCGATTTGACGCCGCACAGGGCCGGGCGCGCGTGATCGGTGAGGCGGTGCGTGCCCTGTGTGATGGACATCGCGCCGACATTGAGGCCCATTGGCCCACGGTGCTGCGCCGCGTCGGCGGCTACAACCTGGACATCTTCAACCCGCAGAGCGAGCGCCCTTACACCGCCGACGGCTCGGTCAACCTGGCGCACCTGCTGGTTGGCAGCGAAGGCACGCTGGCACTGACCCAATCGCTCACCCTCAAACTGGTCGAATTGCCGCGCGCCAAAGTGCTGGGCGTGGTCAACTTCCCGAGCTTTTACAAGGCGATGGATTCGGCCCAGCACATTGTGAAGTTGGGCCATGGTGTAGGCGAAGGCACAGACATGGGCGAAGGCCGGGCCAGCCTGACAGCAGTCGAGCTGGTAGACCGCACCATGATCGAGTTGTCACTGCAAAACCCGGCCTTTGCGCCCACTGTGAAGAGCGCCTTGATCGGCCAGCCCGATGCCATCCTGCTGGTGGAGTTTTCAGGCCAAACCAAGGCCGACCTGCTGCCCAAAATGAAGCAACTGGTGGAGCTGATGGGCGACCTGGGCCTGCCCGGCAGTGTGGTTGAGATGATCGACGACGCGCCGCAAAAAAATCTGTGGGAGGTGCGCAAGGCCGGCCTCAACATCATGATGAGTTTGAAAGGTGACGGCAAACCCGTCAGCTTCATCGAAGACTGCGCCGTGCCCCTGCAGCACCTGGCCGAATACACCCACGCGTTGACCGAAGTGTTCCACCGTCACGGCAGTCGCGGCACCTGGTACGCGCATGCCTCGGTCGGCACCTTGCATGTGCGCCCGATCCTCGACATGCGGCGCCAAGGCGGCGCCAAGATGCGCGCCATCGCCGAAGAAGCCAGCGCCCTGGTGCGCAAATACAAAGGCGCGTACAGCGGCGAACACGGTGACGGCCTGTGCCGGGGCGAATGGATCCAATGGCAGTTTGGCGCGGGTGTCACACAGGCCTTTGGCCAGATCAAACAATTGATGGACCCGCTGAATTTGCTCAGCCCGCAGCGCATGATCGACCCGCCCAAAATGGACGACACGCGCCTGATGCGTTTCCCGCCCGTCTACAAAGTGATCCCGCTCAAGACGGCGCTGGACTGGCGCGCCTGGGATGTGCAAAACGACCCACTGACCGAGCGCACGACCGACCCCGGCACCGGCGGCGACGCAGCGCAAGGCTTTGCCAAAGCCGTGGAGATGTGCAACAACAACGGCCACTGCCGCAAGTTCGACGCCGGCACCATGTGCCCGAGTTACCGGGTCACGCGCGATGAAAAACACCTGACGCGCGGGCGCGCCAACACGCTGCGCCTGGCGCTCAGTGGTCAGCTCGAAGGCATGAATCCAGCCGAGGCTTTCACCAGCGATGCGGTGCGCGAGGCCATGGACTTGTGTGTCGGCTGCAAGGGCTGCAAACGCGATTGCCCGACCGGTGTGGACATGGCCAAAATGAAGGTCGAGTTCTTGAGCCATTACAAGGCCAAACACGGCTACACGCTCAAAGACAAGCTG
>JAYWAV010000058.1:0-7108 GCA_043782015.1 Rhodoferax sp.
GAGGCCTTTCCGTCAGTGTTGCGGCTGCTATACGCCGGCCCACTGCGCCAGGAGTTGCGAAAAAACGCGCACCGCGCCAATGCCATTGCTTCGATCAGCTTTCATCGGGTGATAGACAACGCGCCCATCACCCTGTGCGGAGAAGACTTCTGGATCGCGCTGAACTACCAGTTGATCCATCTGGTCGACTTCCTGCCGGCGGCGAACTGGTCCATGCACCAGAACGACACGTCGTTCATCCTGTTCCGCGATCTGTACGACCTGCTGGAAAAGGCGGGTAAGCGCGAGGCGATCGTGGACTACACGCCAAACACAGGCCCGCGCAAGCCCGAGGGCGAGCCGCAGGGCCTGGGCGAATGGCTCACCACCTTGATCCCGGTCAGCGTCAGCGAAAAAATGGCGGCTAAATCGGTCGCCCGTTTCTCGGAGCGCATCGGGCACTCGCTCGACTACCAGATCACCTGGGCCTGAACGGTCAGTCGTTGCCTGTGAACCCATCCGATGCCCATACCGACCTCATCGCCGCCTTCCGAAGAGCGCAAGCAGAGGCCACCCACAAGTTTGGATTGATCAAAGCGGTTGCCAACAAAGGCCCCAAGGCTATTCAGGTGGCCACCGAGACAGCGGCCAAGGCAGCCAAGCGCAGGGACTCGTATGCGAAGAAGCTGAATGCCCTGGGCGTGGACCTGAAGGATTGAAGGCGGCTCAGTGTCTGTGCGCACATGCTACTAAAAACATAGCTTGTAACGCATATTCTACGGGCGCTGCAGGCCTTTTTCTTGTTTTCTAATTCGAATTGTGACAGCAGTGCTGCGTAGCGAATATTACCGCTGCAGGTGTTTTGAAGCCCAGATATGCGCGCGGGCGAGAGTTGAGTAATTGCTCAGTGCGGGTTACGGCTTCTTGTGTCGGCTGACCATCACGGCAAAGCGATGGGCGTCTTGCAAGCAAGCAATGGGTATTGGCCGTTACGGGCAATTCGTTAACCAATTGGAAACTATCGTGTGATAGGGTCCGTCCCTTATGAAGAGCACATCTCCTCAGCTTTCAATACAAGCAGAACAGCGCGCATTCAGTTGGATCGACGCAGCGGTCATGCTGATTCTCTTCGCGCTGCTGTGGAGTACTCTGCACTTTGGCAGGGGTATGTTGGTCCATTTTGATGACACTGTCGTTCTGCAGATAGACAGTTCCCCGAGCCAAATTCCGTATTACGCCGGTCGCACACTGCTGCGGATGTGGATCGCGTTTTCGCTTTCATTATTTTTTGCCATCCTGACCGGCTATCTTGCTGCGAAGAGCAGGACCGCACGAGCGTTCATTCTGCCAGCGCTTGACATACTGCAATCCGTTCCAGTTCTGGGATTCTTGTCCGCAACAGTGGCAGGGTTCATGGCATTGTTTCCCGGTAGCTTGATGGGGGTGGAATGTGCCGCCATATTCGCAATATTTACAGGGCAAGTCTGGAATATGGCCTTTGGCTTTTATCACTCCATGGTGACCATTCCGGCCGATATGCAGGAAGCTGCCTCGAGCTATGGATTGACTCGCTGGCAGCGGTTTAAGACCGTCGAGCTGCCAGCATCGGCGCATAGCCTGATCTGGAACTCCATGATGTCCTTTGGTGGTGGATGGTTCTTCGTGGCGCAGAGTGAAGCCATTAGCGTGATGAACAAGGACATCAAATTGCCCGGGTTGGGCTCCTATATGGCGGCAGCCATAGAGAACGGTGACAACTCTGCAGCGGTATGGGCCATCGTTGCCATGATCGTGCTGATTGTGGCAAGTGACCAGTTGGTCTGGCGCCCTTTGTTGGCGTGGGCTGACAAATTCAAAATTGAGTTGACCGAATCTGCTGCGCCCGCGACGTCCTGGATATACAACCTGCTTCGGGGCGCCTATCTTTTCACGTGGTTTGATGAGAAGGTTTTGCAACCGATAGCTGATGTGCTCTCAGCAATATCTATCCCTCAACCGGTGCGCGTCGTCAAGCTGCGCCGAAATCATAAGCGCTGGATTTGGAGAGTCGTAGGTACATGCACCGGGATATGGATCGCTTCGGAAATCTTCATGGGTCTGATCGCTGCCATCCAGATCCTGCACGGAGCGCTATCCGTTGACCTGGTTCTGCACATCCTTTGGCTGGGATTTTTGACACTATTGCGGGTTGCAGCAATGACGGTTCTTGCGACACTAATCTGGATTCCAGTGGGCGTTTGGATAGGGTTCCAACCGAAAGTCGCCCGATTTGCCCAACCACTGGCACAAATAGGCGCTTCATTTCCGGTGAACATGACCTTTCCCATCGTGGTCGGTCTTTTCGTAGCCGCCAACATCCCCATGAATTGGGGCAGCATCTTGCTCATCGCCATGGGAACCCAGTGGTATATCCTTTTCAATGTAATTGCGGGAGCCATGGCGATCCCCAACGATCTTAAAGAAGCGTCACGTGTATACGGTCTGCGGAACTGGAATTTGTGGAAGACCATGATCCTCCCTGCAATATTTCCTTTCTGGGTCACTGGGGCTTGTACTGCGGCGGGCGGTGCTTGGAACGCCAGCATCGTTGCAGAATGGGCTACTTGGGGCGATACGACGCTGAAAGCGGATGGTCTGGGTGCTTATATTGCGCAAGTCACCAAGTCCGGCGATACGCCCATGATCATTCTGAGCATCGCTGTCATGTCACTGTTTGTCGTTCTTATGAACAAACTGCTTTGGCGCAAGTTGTATGGCTTTGCGGAACGCCGCTTTCGCCTTGACTAGATATGGACCAATCCATGACCACCCTGGACACCACAATTCCCGTTGCCGAGCTCAATGCCGTTTGCAAGTCATTCAAAACGGCTGGCGGACACGCACTCAAAGTCCTCGAAAACATCGATCTGGCGGTGCGGCCTGGCGAACTATTGGCACTCCTGGGTCAGTCCGGCTCCGGGAAATCAACGATTTTGCGTTGCCTCACTGGTCTGATCGAGCCTTCGTCCGGACGGGTAATGGCCAATGGCAGCCGCCTGACCAGCGTGAATCCCAATGCGTCGGTTGTGTTCCAGACGTTCGCTCTTTACCCGTGGCTAACCGTTGCACAAAACGTTGCCGTTGGTTTGATGGCGCACAAGGTATCCCGCTCGGAGCGTGATGCTGCTGTGAATAGAGCTATCGAACTGATTGGTCTTGGAAATTACCACGGAGCTTACCCTCGTGAACTGTCGGGTGGGATGCGCCAACGCGTCGGAATCGCGCGCGCTTTGGTCTCCCAACCCAAGTTGCTGTGTTTGGACGAGGCATTCAGCGCGCTGGACGTATTGACGGCGGAAAACCTGAGACAGGAATTGATCAGTTTGTGGCGTAGCTCGGAAAACGGATTAAGTTCGATTTTCATGGTCACACACAACATTGAAGAAGCCGTGGAAATGGCTACTCGAATTGTGGTGGTGTTCCCCCACCCGGGCCGATTGGGGCTGGTGCTCGATAACCCTTTGCCCTATCCGCGGGACTCCAAGAATCCCGAGTTTCAAAGACTCGTCAGCATCATTCACGATTCCATTACAACGCTTACTCTGCCGGACTTACCACCCGAAGCGCCTTTTGCAGGACAGCCAATTTCACGCGGAAGATCGCGAATGGAGTCCATTCCATTTGTCCCGGTAGGTCAGATATTGGGGTTAATGAGCATATTGAATGACTCTCCAGAACTGTCCAATATCTATGACATTTCGGATGAAATTGGCAAAGAGTTTGGCGAAACAATTTCCATTGTGAAAGCAGCTGAAATCCTTGAACTTGTAGACACCCCCAAGCAGGAAGTGCGTCTAACAGAGCTGGGGAAAAAATTTGTGGTGGCTGACCGCGAACGCAGGAAAGCGATTTTCTCCGAGCAAGTATTTAAGCTTCGCCTTTTTCACATCATCATTGCCTTGTTGAGAGAGTATGAAGAAATTGAGGCGGACCGGGTCATCAAGGATATTGCCAGCGCGCTACCTTACGACAACCCCGAGCGGGTCTTTCAAACCGTGATCGCTTGGGGACGGTATGCCGGCCTTATGGACATCAATAACAAGACTCGCATGGTATTTGTGCCGAAGGAAGACCAGGAAGCCAGCGCGGGTGATACGCACTGACTTTGAAGTCGAAATTTTAGAGTTAGTTTACTTTCGTATACCAGTCATTGGCAACTGACCGTGGCCTAGCCCACACCGGACTTTGGCCCTAAATATTTGCTCCTAAAAACATAGCCTCTTACGTATACCCTGCGCGCGCTACAGGCTGATTTCATATAAATCCGCCGGTAGCGCTGACAACTTCCATCAGCCCTTGCCGGTAGCTGCAGGAGCTGTGGTGGCGGGAGTCTTCTCCTTGATGATTTTCAACCCACGCGGCACCATGTTGGGCTCGGTGATCTCGTAGCCTGCTGGCACCTTGAACTGCGCCGCATCCGGTTCGCCGCGCTTGAGGTTGCTCAGGCGGTACACCGTCTCGCCGCTGCGCGGATCGACGTCACGGCTGTAGATGGTGAGCATCAGTTCTGGCGAGGTCCAGACCTCGCGGATCTGCACAATGGCCTTTTCGTTGCCGATCTTTCCAGCCTCAATCGTCCACGTAGTGCGCTCACCATTGGCCGTAACGCCCTCAATGTCTTTGGCGGGCAGCGCCATCACCACTTCGCGGCGCTTGCCGTCAGGCGATACGGTTTCATTGCCGGTGACGCGGACCGGTGATGGGCCATCGTCCACCATTGGCGCTCTTGGCGGCAAGTCGCCCAAGCGAATCGCCGTCTTGTGTTCAGGGTCGAGCATCCAGCTCTCTTTGGCAACTGGATCGCGCAGCAACACTTGCTTGTGGCCAGCACCATCCATCTCCTGGCGCGTGCGACCCTCACTGTCACGGCAGATACGCGCGCTGCTCTTGCGGACCATTGTGTTGGGCGCGCCGGTGGATGGGTCTATCCGCCACTGCGTGGTTTCGTGCACGGCATCTGCGCAATACGGCGCGCCTGTGACGACTCGGCTGTGTTGCAAATCGTTGCCCGGCGTGACGATTGGGACCTCCCGCTGTATGGCTATGGGTTGATTGGTTGCGGCCTGCGCAGACAACGCAATGGAAGCCACCCACAGTGACGCCAAGAACCACCCCAACAGGGGCGCCACCACAGCTGCTGCTACCGACAAGGGTTTGTTCATGAACAAAGGACTTGAAGGATGAGTGGCGTAGCCATCTTCAGTCCAGCCACTTTTGCAGAAACTGGGCGTTGCCCATCGCGTCGCCAAGCTGGTAGTTGGCAAAGCCGCAGCGCTCGTAGAGGCGGATCGCGCTGGCATTGCCTTGCAGAACCTCCAGCGTCAGCTTGCAGGCACCGCGCGCCCGGGCGATTTCCTCTGCCAGCACCAGCATGCGCTCGCCGATGCGTTGGCCGCGGTAGCCGTCCTTGACTGCCAGGTCGTGCACATTCACCAGCGGCTTGCAGGCAAACGTCGAGAAGCCTTCGATGCAGTTAACCAAGCCGACTGGCTTGCTGTCATCTGCCCCGTCAAACGCCAGAACGCTGAATGCCTGCGACCGAGCGGCGAGCGAGGACACCAGGTTGTCCCGCGCAAAATCGCTCAACGCATGGCCGCCACCCATAGGGTCAAGGGCATAGGCGTCCAGCATGGCTACCAAGGCCTGCGCGTGGCTGGCGTTGGCGTAGTCCGCCTGTACTACACGAATTGCGTTCATACCTTCAGCGTCTCGGCAATGCGCTCGGCGCTGCGCTGGGCCACCGCCGAATCGCGCGCCTCGACCATCACGCGCACCAGCGGCTCGGTGCCACTGGCACGAATCAACACACGTCCGGTGTCGCCCAACTCGGCTTCCACGGCTTTGGCCGCCTCGGCCAGCTTGGTATTGCTTTTCCAGTCCTGGCCCGGCGCCAGGCGCACATTGATCATGGTTTGCGGAAACAGCGTCACGTCTTTCAGCAAATCCGCCATGGACTTGCCGCTGCGCACGCAAGCCTGCAGCACCTGCAGCGCGGAAATCAGGCCGTCACCGGTGGTGTGCTTGTCCAGCGCCAGCAAATGCCCGGAGCCTTCACCGCCCAAAATCCATTGGTTCTTTTCCAGTTCTTCGAGCACATAGCGGTCGCCCACCTTGGCGCGCACAAACTGCACGCCGCGTTTTTTGAGCGCCACTTCCACCGCCATATTGGTCATCAG
Source organism: Rhodoferax sp. (assembly GCA_043782015.1). Classification (GTDB taxonomy): domain Bacteria; phylum Pseudomonadota; class Gammaproteobacteria; order Burkholderiales; family Burkholderiaceae_C; genus Allorhodoferax. Next base: position 6,195 of record JAYWAV010000058.1, read on the forward strand.
CGTGCCCACCACGCCGGGCACGTTTTCATCGCGGCCCAGGCGATCGTCAGCCATCAGATACAGCAGCTCATCACCGTTGTACAAGCGGCCTTTGGCGTCTACCAGTTGCAGCCTGTCCGCATCGCCATCCAGCGCCACGCCGAAGTCGGCTTTGTTTTCTTTGACGGCCTGCACCAAGGCTGCCGGATGCGTTGCGCCCACGTCCTTGTTGATGTTCAGGCCATCGGGCGCGCAGCCAATCGCAATCACCTCAGCGCCCAACTCATGGAACACCTTGGGCGCGATGTGGTACGCCGCGCCATGCGCAGCATCGACCACGATCTTCATGCCCTTGAGCGTCAGGTCGTTCGCAAACGTGCTTTTGCAAAACTCGATATAGCGCCCCGCCGCGTCGTCCAGTCGGCGCGAACGGCCGAGGTTGGCAGACTCCGCCCATACCGGCGCCAGCTCCAGCGCGGCTTCTACATCCAGCTCCCAGGCGTCTGGCAACTTGGTGCCCTGCGCGCTGAAAAACTTGATGCCGTTATCGGCAAACGGGTTGTGGCTGGCGCTGATGACCACGCCCAACGAGGCGCGCTGCGCGCGGGTAAGGTAGGCCACGCCGGGCGTTGGCAAAGGCCCGAGCAGAACCACATCCACGCCGGCAGAATTAAAGCCGCTCTCCAGCGCGCTCTCCAGCATGTAGCCGGAGATGCGCGTGTCTTTGCCGATCAGTACCGTGGGGCGCGCTTCTGATTTTTTGAGCACTTGGCCCACGGCGTGCGCGAGGCGCAGCACAAAGTCTGGCGTGATGGGCGCCTGGCCCACCGTGCCGCGAATGCCATCGGTTCCGAAATACTGTCTCGTCATGTGTTGTCCTTGTTTTTCTGTAAGGCCGTCAGCACCTTGAGCGCCTGCACCGTTTCCTTGACGTC
>JAYWAV010000059.1:0-7104 GCA_043782015.1 Rhodoferax sp.
GTTTACCAGCACGTAGACCAGAACACTGCTGGCAATAAAGTTTAACATGATGGTCGTGATCTCCACATGGCTGCCGCGGTAAGCCTGCAGGTAGCCGGGCACCGCACCCCACACCGCGCCGAACAAGGCGCCGACGATCAGCATCAACGGCAGCATCAACCAGACCGGCAGTACCGGTGACAGCCACAACGCAATCAGCCCGGTGCCCAAGCCACCCAGAATCGCCTGCCCTTCCCCACCGATATTGAACAAGCCTGCATGGAAGGCTACCGCCACGGAGAGACCGGTAAAGATAAAGGTGGTTGCGTAATACAGTGTGTAGCTCAGGCCGCGCTGCGAGCCAAAGGCGCCGCGTACCAGCGCCTGAATTACTTCCAACGGGTCTTGGCCCACCAGCGCGACCACGCCGCCTGCAACGGCCAGAGCAACGGCCAGACACACGGCGGGCAGCAGCAGCAGATCGGCCCAACGGGGTAAGGGTTTTGCGGTCACAGGAATACCTCCGCCCGGCGGGCCGCGGTGCGATCGCCTTCGGGTGGCCGGGCGGCGATCATGCATTCCCTCCTGTCATCAGCAGGCCCAAGCCCGCTTCGGTGCAATCGGCAATCAATAGTTCACCGGCAATACGGCCGCAGTTCATCACGACCACGCGGTCCGCCAAATCCAGAATTTCGTCCAGTTCGCTGGACACCACCAGCACTGCACAGCCCGCATCGCGCAAGGCCCGCAGCTGGGAGTAAATGAATTCAATCGCGCCAATGTCGACACCGCGGGTCGGTTGGCCCACCAGCAAAATCTTCGGTGCCTGGCCGATCTCGCGCGCCAGCACCAGCTTTTGCTGGTTACCGCCGGAGAACTTGCTGCTGACCAATTCGGGGTTGGGCGGTCGCACATCAAAGCGCTGCATCATGTCGGCGGTGGCGGCGCGCATCGTGTCTTGGGCCATCCAGCCGCGTGGCGAGTATTGCGGCTGGCGCTCATAGCCCAGCACGGCTGATTCCCACGCGGCAAACGTCATCACCATCGCGCGGGCATGGCGGTCCTCCGGTACGTGGGCAATGCCCAGTTCCCGGGCGGTCAACGGCTCCAGCCGATTCGCGGCAGAGAATTGGCGCGCACCCATGTGCAAACTGCCCTGCTGCGGCGTCAGCAACCCGGCCAGCACATCCAGCAGTTCGCTCTGGCCATTGCCAGCCACGCCGGCGATGCCAACGATTTCTCCGGCACGCAGGGCCAGGTTGATGTCCTTGAGGCGGGCGACGTCCAACTCATCGTGCAACTGCACATCTTTCAGTTCCAGCAAGGTGGCTCCGGGCATGCGCGGTTCGCCTTCCACGCGGCCCATATTGACCGGGCGGCCCACCATGCTTTGCGCCAAGCCCGCGATGGAAGCGTCTGCAATTGCAATGCTCTCGACCACTTTGCCGGCGCGCATTACGGTCACGGCGTCGCACAGCGCCATTACTTCCTTGAGCTTGTGGGTGATCAGCAGCACGGTGGTGCCCTGCGCGCGCAGGCCGCGCAGTACTTCGAATAATTGCTCAGTTTCTTGCGGTGTCAGCACCGCGGTCGGCTCGTCAAGAATCAGGATCTTGGCGCCGCGGTACAGCGCCTTCAGGATTTCCAGCCGCTGGCGATCGCCAACGGTCAGGTCGGCCACCAACGCATCGAGCTTGACGACCAAGCCGGTGCGCTGCATCAGTGCCCCCAACTCGTCGCGCACTTTTCTGGAGGCACGCGGCATCCACCAGTCGGGTTCGGCGCCCAGCATCACGTTTTCCAGCGCAGTCAGTGTGTCGACCAGCATAAAGTGCTGGTGCACCATGCCGATGCCCAACGCGATGGCGTCGTCGGAATTGCGGATGTTGGCTGGCTGGTCGAAGACGGCGATGCTGCCGCTGTCGGCCGCGTAGAAGCCATACAGCACCGACATCAGCGTGCTTTTTCCCGCGCCGTTTTCACCGACGATGCCGTGCACCGTGCCGCTTTGCACAGTGAGGTGGACATCCGCGTTGGCGGCGACTGCGCCAAACCGCTTGCAGATTCCCTGCATGCGAATGGCAGCAGTACCCATGATTTTCAAATGTGGATCGTCAGATCTTGCAAGCGTTGTCGGCCATGTAATCGGCGACCTTGATCTTGCCGGTGATGATGGCAGCGCGCAGGTCTTCAACCTTCTTCTGCACGCTGGAGGACACCAGACGGGCATTGTTGTCGTCCATCGCGTAGTCCACGCCGCCCTCTTTCAGGCCCAGCACGGAGATACCTGGCTTGTGGCCCTTGGCCACGTTGTAAACCGCCACGTCAATGCGCTTGAGCATGGAGGTCAGCATGGTGCCGGGTTGCAGGTGGTTCTGATTGCTGTCGACACCGATGGCCAGCTTGCCGCTGTCCTTGGCGGCCTGGTAGACACCAGTACCGGTACCGCCGGCAGCGGCAAAGACTACGTCCACGCCCTGCGCAAACTGCGCCTTGGCCAGCTCACCGCCACGGCCCGGGTCATTCCATGCAGCGCCAGTGGTGCCCGTCATGTTGGCGATGACTACGGCTTTCGGGTTCACATAAAGCGCGCCTTGCTTGTAACCACACTCAAACTTGCGGATCAGGGGAATGTCCATGCCGCCGACAAAACCGACTTTGCCGGTCTTGCTGGTCAAAGCGGCCAGGGCGCCGACCAGGAAACTGCCTTCCTGTTCCTTGAACACCACGGACTGCACATTGGGCGCGTCCACCACCATGTCGATGATGGCAAAGCTCAGCTTGGGGAATTCTTTGGCGATCTTTTCGATGCTGGAGGCCTGGCCAAAACCGATACCGATGATGGGGTTGGCACCTTTTTCAGCCATGCGGCGGATCGCCTGCTCGCGCTGGGATTCGTTGGAAATCTCGAACTCGAAGTACTTCTTGCCGGTTTCCTTCTTCCACTTCTCCATGCCGCGGTAGGCCGCTTCATTGAAGGATTTGTCGAACTTGCCGCCCATATCGAACACCACGGCCGGGTCAGCCAGGGCCATGCCGGCTACCAACATCGATGCGGCACTCAGTCCCAACGTCCGGCTTGCTGTCAATTTCATATTCTTGTCCAGTCGATTGATCAATAAAGCGTGAAAAAACAATGTCCGCGAGCATAGCAAACCAGGTGCCCGTTTCGAGAGTTAAGCCCCACTAGAATCAGCACCTTTACGCATGCAGGAGTGGGAATGATACTGGTGGCTGGCTCGGCGAATCTGGACTTTGTGGTGCAGGCATCACACATTCCCGCGCCAGGGGAAACCGTGCTGGGGCGCGATTTCAAGACTTTTCCCGGCGGCAAGGGCGCCAACCAGGCTGTGGCCAGCGCCCGCGCGGGTGGTGTGGCCACCCATCTGCTGGCCGCGCTGGGCAATGATGCATTTGCGCAACCGATTGAGACCTCGCTGGGCGATGCCGGCGTGGTGCTGCACGCCGTGCGCACTCAAGACCAGCCCACTGGCACTGCCTTCATCTGTGTTTCCGACGACGCCGAAAACGCGATTACTGTCGCCCCCGGAGCCAACGGCACACTGACTCCGGCCCACTTACCACCGCTTTCCGGCTACAGCCACCTGCTGCTGCAACTGGAAACCCCCATCGCAACCGTCACCGCTTACGCCAAAGCCGCACGCGCTGTGGGCGTCAAAGTGGTGCTGAATGCCGCGCCCGCACAGGCTTTGCCTGCGGAATTGCTGGCTGCCACCGATGTGCTGGTGGTCAATGAGGGTGAACTCGCGACGATTGCAGGCATCCAGGGCAGCGTAGCCGAATGTCTGGCAAAAATTGCTGTGCCTACCGTGGTCGTCACCTTGGGCGAGCGCGGTTGCTGCACGCGCCAGGATGGTGCTTTCCACCTGCAAAACGCCTTTCCTATTGAGCCTGTGGATACCACTGCCGCGGGAGACACCTTCTGTGGCGCCTTGGTTGCAGCCATGAGCCAGGGAATGGGCTTGCCCACCGCAATGCAGCGCGCCTGCGCTGCCAGCGCGCTGGCCTGCACCCGTTTGGGCGCGCAAACCAGCATTCCGGAGGCTACCGAAGTGGCAAACTTCCTCACAACCCATTCCAACGCCTCCGCTGACACTACAGCGCTGCGCCAATTTTGCGGACTCTGACCCCATGACTGAACCCTACAAAGTAATTTACGACACCGACCCTGGTATCGACGACGCGATGGCGCTGTATTTCGCGCTAGCGCACCCGCAGATTGATGTGGTCGGTATCACGACCACGTTTGGCAATGTGTATGTAGAGCAGGCGGCCATCAACGCGCTGTACCTCACGTCCATCGCCAACCGCACGATTCCGGTCACCCAAGGCGTCAAAACACCCTGGTTCAAGGCGCCGGGCACGCCGCCCGACTTCATCCACGGCGCCGATGGCCTGGGCAACCTGAAGTCGCGTGTACCCGCCATGGGCACGCTGGACCCCCGTTCCTCTGCGCAATTCATCGTAGATATGGCCCGCGCCCATCCCGGCGAGATCACGCTGGTTGCCGTTGGCCCGCTGGGCAATCTGGCAGCAGCTTTGAAACTGGAACCCAAGCTGCCACAGCTGGTGCGCGGCGTGGTGATCATGGGCGGCACGGTGCTGGAGCCAGGCAATGTGTCGCCTGTCGCCGAAGCCAATATCTGGAACGACCCGCACGCGGCCGATCTGGTGTTTACCGCGGGCTGGAAGCTGACCATGGTCGGACTGGATGTAACGCACAAGGTGGTGACCGAGCTGAAACTGTTCAAGAAGATTGCCGAACATCACAAGCACATCGCCACCGACACCTTGCACCACGCGGTGGAGTTCTATTCCGAGTTCTACACCGGTCTGCACAAGCATCTGGCGGCCAACCCCGGCTGCTACGCACACGACCTGCTGGCCTTTGTGTACCTGGTGCACCCTGAGCTGTTCACATTGGAGTCCGGCTGCGTGCGCGTGGCGACCGACGGGCTGGCCATGGGCCAGACCATCCTGAACCGCCGCGAAGCACCCTACCCGCAAGCCGGATGGGAAGACACCCGGCCCGTGACCGACGTCTGCATGCAGGTCGACGCCCCCGGTTGCCTGAAGCTGATTGAAGAAACCATGTTGTCCAATTGGATAGACTTGCGGGACAGATCTTCAGCTCTGTCCCCGACTGATTAAGGACTCACCGTGCATCTACCCGTCGTTGATTTCAAAAGCCCCACCGCCCCGCAAGAGTTCTGCAAGAGCCTGCATGAAACCGGCTTTGGCGTGCTGAAAAACCACCCGCTGGACCAGGCGCTGGTGGAGAGCATCTATGCCGAATGGCTGGCTTTTTTCAAAACCGAAGCGAAGCACAAGTACCCCACCGATCCGTCCACCCACGACGGCTACTTCTCGCCCAGCGTGTCCGAAACCGCAAAGAACAACACCAAAAAGGACTTGAAAGAGTTTTTCCACATCTACCCCAAGGGACGTTACCCCGCCGAGGTGTCGGATGCGGCGCGGCGCTATTACGCCCAAGGCAGTGCATTGGCCGCTACGCTCTTGAACTGGGTCGAAGACAACTCCCCGGCGGAAGTCAAAGCCCGCTACTCCGAACCCCTTCCCAAGATGATTGAGGGCTGCGACCAGACCCTGTTGCGCGTATTGCATTACCCGCCGCTGCAAGGCGACGAGGAGCCCGATGCCGTGCGTGCCGCTGCCCATGAGGACATCAACCTCCTGACCATCCTGCCGGCAGCCACCGAGCCCGGCTTGCAGGTCAAAGGCAAGGACAACGCCTGGCACGATGTGCCCTGCGACTTTGGCTATCTGATAGTCAACATCGGTGACATGCTGCAGGAGGCTTCGGGCCACTACTACCCCAGCACCTCCCACCGCGTGCTCAACCCCACCGGTGTGGCTGCCACCAAATCACGCATATCGCTGCCGCTGTTCCTGCACCCGCGCCGAGAAGTGGTGCTGTCCGAACGCTACACCGTGGGCTCGTATTTCAACGAGCGCATGGAAGAGCTGCAGGGTGGCAAGAAATACTGAGCTTGCCTCCAGGCTTTCTGGTCGCTATTAAAAGAATAGCTGCTTGCGCACTCCCTATAAGGGCTGGAGGCTCATTTCTTTCATAAACCCCAGCATGGGGCTGTACTGAATAAGCATGAATTCATTTGGGCAGGCGGCGCCTTTGGGGCGCGCAAGCGGATGCCTGACCGATGGCCTCTATCCATGCTTACAACCTGCGGCGTTTGTCGGAATTTTTATACCTGTATAGAAATCCACTAACATTGCCGAAACCAAGCCTGTAAGCCACTCTCCTGAGAAATTCATGACCAGTTTATCCCGCAGCGCCCAGAATATCTCGCAGGCCGTGCGGTATACATTACGTAGGCCTCGCAAGCCACCCACTTCACAATCCACACCAATGTCAAAGACCATTCGCGCCGCGCTCCTGTATTTCGCAATCGTGCTCGGCACCGGCTTTGTACTCGGTATGTTCCGCGTTCCGATACTTGTTCCCCGCATAGGTGAGCGCTGGGCCGAGCTTGCGGAAATGCCCATCATGGCCGCGGTTGTCTTCCTCTCAGCAGGGTACGTTCTACGTCGCTACCCTGAAATATGTTTGCCTGGTCGGTCGTTAGTTGCAGGCTTTCTAGCCCTTGCTTTGTCCGTCGCTGCCGAGTTGGGGTTGGCAATCGTCCTTCAAAACCAAACATTGGCCGAGTTCATCAGAAGCCGAGATAAAGTATCGGGCTCGGTATACATCGGGCTCTTATTCGTATTCGCAGTCATGCCAAGGCTTCGCCTCTCAAGCCATGCGCCAGCAAAACACAAACGCGGCGAGGCCTAACCCTTCCATCGAGGGGACAGCTTCCGGGCGACGCCCTCCAGTTGCCTCTCATGTCAAACGTCAGATGTCATTGGAGACGTCGTGGATGTAACGCTGCAATCCGTCATCACTTGCCCTGAATGCGGAGCCACCGCAGAGGAAGAGATGCCCAACGATGCGTGCATCTTCTTCTACGAGTGCAAGGGGTGTCACATGTTGCTGAAGCCACTGGCGGGCGATTGCTGCGTCTTCTGTTCCTTTGGCAGCATCAAGTGTCCGCCCGTCCAACGCGATAAGGGTTGCTGTTCGTA
>JAYWAV010000060.1:0-7088 GCA_043782015.1 Rhodoferax sp.
CTCGAAACCGAAATTTCCCAGGGACACGGCAAAGCGTCTGCCGGTGCTGCAGGCGCGCTGCGTCAAGCGCTCAAGGAAAACGGCCGTTTGATTGACGACAAGCTCGAAGCCCAAGCCCATGCGGCCCTGGCGGCTGCGGGTGAGCTGGAAGGCTGGCAACGCTGGCGCGCAGACCAGTTGCGTGAAGAGTTGGTGGCAAAAGCAGAAGGCCTGCTCAAGCGCCCCGAAGGTCAAACCATGGGTGGGCGCAAGGTGCAGGAGTCTTTGCGTACTTTGCGCGAACAATGGAAGCAAACCGACCAAGGCGGAGTGCCGAATCACGCGCTGTGGAAGCGTTTTGACGAAGCCTGCAATGAGGCCCACAAGGTTGTGGAAGCTTGGCTGGACAAGGTCAAAGCCGAAACGGCAGCCCACAAAGCACAGCGGCTGGAGCTGATTGCGGAGGTGACTGCTTGGGCTGAAGCCAATCGCACAGCGCTGGACGACGACTGGAAGGGTTTCAACCGCATTCTTCACCAGTTTGGCGACCGTTGGCGCGATGGTGGACATGTGGGTGAGAAGACGTTTACCGAACTGATGCCTCTGTGGAAGGCAGCTATTTCCAACGCTGCGGCACCGCTGGAAGCACTGCAGGCGCAAAGCGTAGCTACGCGTCAGGCAATGATTGAAGAAGCCAAGATTCTGGGCGATGCGCCCGTGTTGCGTATTGATGCAGTTAAAGCGTTGCAACAGCGATGGCAGGCGCAGGCACACCGCGTTCCATTGGACCGCCGCCAGGAGCAAAAGATGTGGGATGCCTTCCGCAAGCCCATTGACGATGCGTTCCAGCGCAAGACCGCTGAGCGTGAAAAGGCTGAAGTGTCGCTGGGTGCGCGTGATCGACTGGTGCTGGATGCCGCCAAGGCGCTGGACGCTGCCAATGCTTCCGGCGACGCACAGCGCATTCGTACGGCGATGGGCGACCTGGATGCCGCATTGCGCGGCCAGGCCCAGGCACAAGCGGTCGTAAGTGCAGCCGCACAAATGGAAACCGAAGCCCAAAACGCGAGTGCCGTGGCTGATCCAGTTAATGCATCAAATGAGGCTGCAGTGCCCGTAAACAGTGCGCAAACAGCTACAGAAAATATAGCAAATGAAGGTGAAGAGACACCCGCTGCTCCGGTGATTGAAGTCGTTGTGGCACCCAAGACGGCGCCCAAGTCGGTGGTCGCCATGCGTGGCGATGACCGCCCTGGTTCCAAGAAGGACTCCCCTGCGCCTGCCAATGTGCGTGGCGGCAAGTGGGGCGACCGCAAGGACTCCGCGCGCCCAGGCGGCCGTGATGACCGCGGCCCGCGCCCTGACAGCCGCGACCGTGCTGCTCCTTGGCAAGAAGCGCCGCGTTTGGGCGACACGGCCTTCCGTGCCCAGCGCGACGCCCTGGAAAACGCCCAAGCTACGCTGCGCAAACTGGCAGCACAGGCCCATGGCGAAGCACTGACCCATTTGATGACGGCCTGGGAAAAGCGCGACGCTGCTTTGGTGCCCAGTGTGCAGGAGTTCGGTGCGCGCACCAATCCAGCGATCCGTAGCGCCTGGGTGCAGGCGGTTTCAACTGGCCAGGCGGCACCCAAAGCACCGCAAGCCCCGGAAGCGCTGCTGCGTCTCGAAATGGCTGCAGAAGTTCCTACACCTGCTGAACATATTTCGGCACGACGCACTTTGCAGTTGCAATTGCTGACACGACGCAATGACCCCGCTCCGGAACAGACGTGGGGGCAGGATGCAGCGGCAGTAATGGCGACGGCGTTTGATGCGAGCGCGGCGCGCCGATTGCAAAACGTGTTGAAAGTTTTGCTCAAACGGTAGGCGACGGGCCAGCTGCGATGTGAAACAATGGATAACCGGCCACGCAACGTGGCGACCTGATTGGGAGAACGCGTGGACTCCGTTGACGACCTGCTACGGCGGCTGGAACAACTCAATGCCATCGGGACGGCCTTGTCCAAAGAGCGCGATATCACGCGCTTGCTGGAAAGCATCCTGATTGCTGCCAAGACCATTACCCACGCGGACGGCGGCACGCTGTACCGCGTGACCGACGACCGACAGGCGCTGCGCTTTGAGATTTTGCGCACCGATTCGCTGCACATCGCGATGGGGGGTACTTCGGGCAAGCCGATCAATTTCCCTAACCTGCCGCTCTATGCGGAGGACGGCAAGTCCAACGACTCGCTTGTGGCAGCCTACTCGGCGATTCACAACGAGACTGTCAACATCGCAGACGCATATACGGAGCCGAATTTCGATTTCTCTGGAACACGCCGGTTTGATGAGAAGACCGGCTACCGCTCGCAGTCCTTCCTGTCTGTGCCGATGAAGGACCACGAAGGCGATGTCATCGGCGTGTTGCAGCTGATCAACGCCAAACACCCCATCGATAGCGGTGTGGTGCCGTTTTCTTCGGCAGACCAGAGCTTGGCGGAGTCGCTGGCGTCGCAAGCTGCGATTGCGATTACCAACCGCAGCCTGATGACGCAGCTGGAAACTCTGTTTGAAGCCTTCATCAGTTTGATCAATCTGGCCATTGACGAAAAATCGCATTACACCGGTGGCCATTGCCAGCGCGTGCCTGCGCTGACCATGATGCTGGCTGAAGCCGTGAATGCCACCAAGTCAGGCCCTCTGGCTGACTTCTCGATGGATGACCGGGACCGCTACGAACTGAAGATCGCCGGTCTGCTACACGATTGCGGCAAAGTAACCACGCCAGTGCATGTGGTCGACAAGGCCAGCAAATTGCAGACCTTGTTTGACCGTATTGACCTTGTCGATACGCGCTACGAGGTAATCAAACGGGACGAGGAAATAACGGCATTGCGGGCACAACTTGCCCTGCGCGACAGCAAGAACGCGACAGCGGAGGCGCAGATATTGGTCGAATGTCGCTCGCGCATTGATGCGCTGGACGAGGATCGCGAATTCCTGCGCACGACCAACCGGGGTGCCGAGTCCATGAAGGATGCGGACTTGCAGCGCGTGCGCGATATCGGCAGTGCGCATATGTGGCGCAACGCGCAGGGCATTGAGACCGATTTCCTCAGCGCAGACGAAGTGGAAAACCTCACCATCCGCGCTGGCACGTTGACGATGGCCGAGCGCGACACCATCAATTACCACATCGTGGCGACGATCAAGATGCTGGAGCAATTGCCGTGGCCCAAGCATCTGAAGAATGTGCCGGAATATGCAGGCGGGCACCACGAACGCATGGATGGCAAGGGTTACCCCAAAGGTCTTACGCGGGAGCAGATGTCGGTGCAGGCGCGGGTCATGGGCATCGCCGATATATTTGAGGCGCTGACGGCGCGGGATCGGCCCTACAAGCAGGGTATGAAATTATCCGAAGCGATGGGCATCATGAGTCGCTTCCGCCAGAACGGTCACATCGACCCCGATCTGTTTGAAGTCTTTGTCAGGGAAGGCGTGTACCTGCGCTACGCCCAGCAGTTCCTGGACCCGTGGCAGATTGACGAAGTCAACGCCGAGGCGTTGTTGCACTAGCAATATCTAACCGCTGACAGGTAGCCTCGCTTGCAGGTTCCGACCATGTCCAGCGCATGACCTCCAGCCGGGGAGGGCTGGCACTGGCATCCCAGTCACTCAATACATAGCGTTTTCGCACGACATCCAGCACATGCATCGCCGGGCGGTGCGTATGGCCGTGGATCATGGTGCGCGACTGGCTCGCGTGCAGCAATGTAATCGCTGCCTCGGTATCCACATCGGCGTATTGGGTCACTTCGCGCTTGCGTGATTCGCTTTGGCTGCGCAGGCCACGGGCAATCTCGACGCGTTGTGCAAGTGGTTGCGCCAGAAAATCATGTTGCCACTGCGCGCTACGCACCAGGCTACGGAATTGCTGGTAAGGCTTGTCGTCCAGGCAGAGCGCGTCACCGTGCGTTAGTACCCAGCGTTGTTGTGCCCAGACCAGAACCGTGGGATCGCCCAGCAGCTTGGCACCACAGGCCGCCATCAGGTCTGCGCCCATCAGGAAGTCCCGGTTGCCGTGCATGATGAAGACCGGTATGCGCATGGACGCGCGGGCGATTGCAAGGGCGCATTGCACCTCGAAATTGTCTGCCTGGGTCAGGCAGTCATCGCCCACCCAGACCTCAAACAGATCGCCCAAAATAAACAGCGCGTCCGTGTCGGCGAGTTGCAGGTAAGTGTTGAAGGTTGCAAAAGTCGCGGCATCCTGCTGCAGCAAGTGCAGATCGGATATGAAATCGATTCGGCGCCAACCGGACGGAGCGATCAGTTCCATCCGGCCCTGCCCATTAGCTCAGTGCGACGGCTTTTTCAATGACGACGTCTTCTTTCGGGACGTCATCGTGAAAGCCCTTGCGACCGGTCTTGACGGCCTTGATCTTGTCGACCACATCGATGCCAGATACGACTTTGCCAAAAACAGCGTAGCCCCAGCCCTGGGCCGAGGGCGCAGTGTGGTTCAGGAAGCCGTTGTCTGACACGTTTATGAAAAACTGCGCAGTTGCCGAATGCGGGTCGCCGGTGCGGGCCATGGCCACGGTGTAGTTGGCGTTTTTCAGGCCATTGTTGGCTTCGTTCTCGATCGGTGCGTCGCATGCCTTCTGGTTCATGCCAGGCTCCATACCGCCGCCTTGCACCATGAAACCGGGGATCACGCGATGGAAGATGGTGCCGTCGTAGTGGCCCTTGGCCACATAGGACAGGAAATTGGAGGTCGACTTGGGCGCCTTGTCGGCGTCGAGTTCGAGGGTTATGACACCGTAGTCGGTGATATGCAGTTCAACTTTCGGATTGCTCATGATTTATTTCACCAATGTGGCGGAGGTAATGATGATGGGGGTGAGGGGCACGTTTTGGTAGATGCTCTTGTTACCGGTAGGAACCACGCGGATCTTGTCGATGACATCCATACCGGTGATGACCTTGCCAAACACGGCGTAGCCGTCAGCGTCGCCTTTGGCATTCAAGGATGCGTTGTCTTTCACATTGACGAAAAACTGCGAGGTTGCCGAATTGGGGTTGCCCGTGCGGGCCATGGCCAGTGTGCCGCGGTCATTGGTCAGCCCATTGTTGGCTTCCAGCGGAATCGGAGGGCGGGTGGACTTCTCGCCCATGCTGAAGGTGTAGCCGCCAGTTTGCACCATGAAGCCATCAATCACGCGGTGGAAAATCGTGCCTTCGTAGTGCTTGGCCTTGACGTACTGCAGGAAATTATCAACTGTCTTGGGCGCTTTTTCGGGGTACAGCTCGACGATGAAGTCTCCCATACTGGTTTTGAATTGGACAGTCGGATTGCCTTCGGCAAGGGCCGACAGAGGGAGTATCAGGCTGGCACATGCGGTAAGCAGGGCACGGCGGCCGTTCAGGGTCCAGTTTTTCATTACATCGTTCCTTCAAAGAAAATTTTCCACTGGGTGCCTTGCCGCATCCAGTACTGTCGTTTGGTCCATCCGGTTTTTACACCATCGGCTACTTCACCAAAAGTCACGACCATGGTGTCATTGGCGTCGGTCCACCGCAGGTAGGACACATCCTTGAGCTGAATGGTACGCCCTTGCACCTTGGATACCTCGGACTGCAATATCGGCTTCCACTGGTCCAGGCTCTTGCCATTGCTGGTGAAGTCCGGAGTGTAAAACGCCAGTATCTGGTTCAGATCACCCGACGTCTTGGCGTTACGCCAGGCATAGAGTGCGTCTTCAAAAGGCTTGCTCTCAGTGCGGGCGCTGTGCGGAGCAACCCACTGCAACTGGGTGGCAATCACCACCGGCGTGCTGCGTACCTCCACCGTGCGGATGATGTGCTCCAGATCCGGGTTGGCCAATACCACGCATCCGTCGGTCGCCTGGGGCGGACGTGAAAACTGGTTTGGCGGTGTGCCGTGTAGCCAGATGCCACCACCGGTCTTGCCGCGTCGCGCGTCCAGGATGTTGGGGTAGTTGATGGGCAAGGCGCCGGAACCGTAAAAATCCTTCAGGGACTTGGGGTCCAGGTTACTGGTGATGTAGTAAATGCCCAGCGGGGTGCGTTGATCGCCTTCAGTGGCTTTGGATGTTCCCGCCTTGCCCACTGAAATGTAATAGTCCGCGACCAGATTCAGACCGGCCGGGCCATTCTCGAACAGATAGAGGCGAGAGCGTGAAGCGTCCACCGCTATGGCGTGGCGCGAGCGCTGGGACAATGCCAAAAATTGGGAAGGTACTGTGCCCGCCGCAGGGCGTTCACGCAAAGCGCGCATGCGGCGCAGTGATTCTTCGCGCAGTTCGCTGAGGGTAGCTGCCGCATTGCGGGCCATGGCTTCAGGCACATCGCCAAATACTTTGATCTGGCGGGTGCGTGCCGCCAGCAGGTCACCGTACACCAGCTGGGCCAGCTGAAAGTTGGGTAATTCATCCACCAAAGTGGTTGCTTTGTTCAGCGCCTCGCGATTTTGGCTTTTGCCAATCAGGTTGTAGATTTCAATCAGCCGCGCTTCGGCAACGCCGTCGGCGTCCTTGGCTGCCGCCGCCTGCTTTTGCGCAACAACAGGTTTAGCTTTGGGCTTTTTATGGGTGTTGGAGGCCGCGTGGCCGGCGTGCGGCCAGACCATCGTAGCCACGCATAACAGTGCCAACCCCTGCCTGCGCCAACAGGCACTCCACCTGGACAATCGGTAGGGCACGCCGATCAACCGCCTGTGGATTCCCGGACAATTTGCCAGCGGTCCCCATTCCTGACGAGGTCCAGCGTCTTGCGGCTGGATACGGCCAGGCCACCGGCCTTGTAGTCCTGACGGAATTTAGCGGTTGCCTTGTTGCCGTTGACGGCAACATTGAGGCCCTCGAGCTTGACGCTGATGCTGGCTTTGCTGGTAATCCGGACCTTGCGCTCACTCTCCCAATTGCCACGGCTAATGCCACCTGGTGGATCAAATTCCTTGCTGTAGGAGGCTAAATAGCCTTTGACGTCTTTGGATGCCCAAGCGGTGGCCCATGCACGCACGGCGGCTTCGGCGTCCTTGCCGCCATTACTAGGGGCGGCGGACGCTGCAGACGTTGGCGTTGGTGCTGGGGTGGTTG
>JAYWAV010000061.1:0-2551 GCA_043782015.1 Rhodoferax sp.
GAATGCCCCAGCTCGGGTTACTGCTGCGCAAGCTGGCGTCGAAGGCGAGGTTGCCGGGCGACGGCAGCACGTCGTCTTCAAAATACGGGCCGTAGGTGATCAGGTGGCCCGCCGGTGCCAGGTGCGCGGCTGCGCCCTGCATCAGCGCCGCGCAGGTGGCCCACGGGGAAATGTGCAGCATGTTTGCGCAATAAATTGCGTCATAAGTTGTGCCGTTTGCGGTGGCCTTTTCTCCCTCCCGCCAGGCCGCCGACAGCACATTCACCACGACGGGCGGCCGCACATTGCGCAGCCCAGCGCCTGTAGTGTGGGCTGTGAAGGTGGCAAACGCCTCGGCATTCATGTCGCTGGGCTGCCACGACCACGCGGGCAGGGCTTGCGCGAACCAGGCGATGTGCTGGCCTGTGCCGGAGGCGATTTCAAGCGCACTTCCGCTGGCTGGCAGCAGCGCCTGCAATTGCGCCAGGATGGGCGCCTTGTTGCGCTCGGCTGCTGCGCTGAAGCCGGGCAGGCTTACCGCGTGGCCGTCAATTAGCATCATGGCTGCGCCGTCACGGTGTGATGACGATGGCGCCGGTGGTTTGCCGGGCTTCGGCGGCACGGTGGGCCTCGGGCAGTTGCGCCAGCGTGAATCGTGCACCAATCGTGGCCTGAATGGCGCCGCTGGCCATGGCTGCAAACACGTCGGCGGCATTGGCGCGAAACGTGGCCGCATCCGCGTTGTGCGGGAACACCGACGGCCGGGTGAGGAACAGACAGCCCTTTTTGTTCAACAGCTCCGGGTCAAGGGCTGGGGCCGGGCCCGACGCCGCGCCAAACAGCACCACCATGCCAAACGGCGCGGTGCAGTCGAGCGAGCCCATGAAGGTGTGCGCGGCCACCGAGTCATACACCACACGCGCCTTGCGCCCCCCGGTGGCGGTCAGCACCTGGGCAACCCAGTCGGCCTGGGTGTAGTCAATGCAGGCGTCGCAGCCGGCCTCAATGGCCAGCGCGCATTTGGCGGCGGAGCCTGCGGTGCCGATCACGGTGGCGCCCAGGGCTTTGGCCCAGCGGCACAAGATCAGCCCCACGCCGCCCGCAGCTGCATGCACCAGCACCACATCGCCCGGCTGGATGGCGTAGGTTTTTTTCACCAGGTACTGCGCCGTCATGGCTTTGAAAAACACAGCGGCGGCGTCTTCGTCGCTGATGCCTGCGGGGATTTTCACGAGCTTGGCAGCGGGCACATTGCGGCGGTCGGCATAGGCGCCGACACCGGCGTTCATGTAGACCACGTGGTCGCCCACCTGCAGCTCTGTGACGCCAGCGCCCAGCGCCTCGACCACACCCGCCGCCTCATGGCCCAGACCGGTGGGGTTGGGCAGCGGGTACCTGCCCATACGCTGGTAAATGTCGATGTAGTTAAAACCAATGGCGGTCTGGCGCAGCTGCACTTCGCCCGCAGCGGGGGCTGGCAGCGTTAGTGTGGTCAGGCGCATCACTTCCGGGGCACCGAATTCGGTGAGCTCAATGGCGCGGGCTTGCGTGGGTAGGGCGGTTGTCATGGCGTTTGTTTGTGGAGTTTTGGGAGGTGGTTGCGGGTGTGCCGGGGCGCTAGCGCACACCGGCAATGCGTATTGGGCCAGCTTTTCGCGCTTTCCGCCTACCCACAGATGGTGCGGGTGGGCACCACAATCTTGCCATGCAACAACCCGCTCGCACCGCACTGACTATTGTTTTGACCATGATCGCCACGTTCGCAGCAGTCATGCTGGTGCTGAACTTCACCGCAGGCGAGAAAAAAGTGCAGCAGCAGCTGCCCCGGCTGTACAGCACGGCCGACCCCGGCTTTCAACGCGCCATGGGCAGCTTGCTTGGCCCGGGCATTGTGCCGGGCAACGCGGTGGTGGCGCTGCTCAATGGCGACGAGATTTTCCCGTCCATGCTCCGGGCAGTTCGCACCGCGCAGCGCAGCATCACGTTTGAAACCTACATTTACTGGTCGGGCGACATCGGCCAGCAGTTTGCCGACGCGTTGAGCGAGCGCGCGCGAGCGGGCGTGAAAGTGCATGTGCTGCTGGACTGGATCGGAAGCGCCAAGATGGACGAGGGCTATCTGCAGGCGATGACCGCAGCAGGCGTGCAGATTGAGAAATTTCACCAGCCCAAGTGGTACGACCTGGCACGCCTGAACAACCGCACCCACCGCAAACTGCTGGTGGTGGATGGCCAGGTCGGCTTCACCGGCGGGGTCGGCATTGCCCCGAAGTGGACGGGCCACGCGCAAGACGTTGACCACTGGCGCGACACGCACTTCCGCGTTGAAGGCCCAGTGGTGGCGCAAATGCAGGCCACCTTTTTGGACAACTGGCTCAAAGTTACCGGGGCGGTCACGCATGGGGACGCGTACTTCCCGGCGCTGCGGCCAGCGGGTGGCCTCAGTGCGCAAATGTTCTCGAGCTCGCCAGCGGGCGGCAGCGAAAGCATGCAGCTGATGTACCACATGGCGGTGACTGCCGCAGCCCGCAGCATTGACCTGTCGGCGGCCTACTTTGTGCCGGACGAGCTG
>JAYWAV010000062.1:0-2544 GCA_043782015.1 Rhodoferax sp.
CCCACTACCGAGTGGCCAGCAAACTCAATGCTGCCCGCCGTCGGTAGATAAATGCCGGTCAGCACATTCATCATCGTGCTCTTGCCAGAACCGTTAGGACCAATCAGGCCATGGATAGTGCCGCGCTTGACCACCAAATCCACCAGGTTGATGGCTTTCAGGCCGCCAAACTGCATCAGCACTCCCTTGGCCACCAGCAGATCGCTGCCGGAAGCGCTGTGCTGGACATTGGATGCGACCATCACCGCGTCCTTGCCTGACGCTTGCTCATCTGTCACGGGTGTTCCCGTGCGGCTGGTCTTGCGCACAAACAGGTTACGCGCAAAGCCGACGATGCCGTCCTGCAAGTAATAGACGACGAACAAGATCATCAAGCCAAAGATGGAGAGGCGCCAGTCGGTGATGGACTGCAACCAGAATGAAAATCCGGCCAATGCAACAGTACCCACTACCGGAATGATCACCGAGCGGACTGTGGTGATTTTCTTTGCGATGCCCACCACCGCGCCTACGGAAATCAACACCGCCAGCGCACTGGCGACGATGCGGAACAACTCCAGATCGTCCAGTAACTTGGGCAAAATCACGATGATCGCCGCGCCCAAGAGCGCGCCCGAGCGCGTCTTGCGCCCGCCCATGATGACGGCCAGCAAGAACAGCACCGTCAACTCGAAGTTGTAGGTGTTGGGTGAAATGTATTGCTCGGAATACGCGTACAGGCAGCCACCCAGACCGGCAAACCCGGCGCTGATCACAAACGCATAAACCTTGTAGCGGTATACCGACACACCCATGCAGTCTGACGCGACCGGGCTGCCGCGCAGCGCTTCAAAAGCACGGCCCAATTGGGACTTGAGAATGCGGTCCACGACTATCAGCGACAACACCATCATTGCAAACACCAGCCAGTAAAAGCCGTTTTCGTTCAGTTGGGTATCGGCAATCGATGGCTTGGGAATCTTGATACCCAATGGCCCTTCAGTCAGGAAATCCATCTCGTTGATCAGAATCTGGATGATGGTTCCAAAGGCCAGCGTCACCATTGCGAGGTACGGGCCTGACACGCGCAAAGCGGGCAATGCCAGCAAAGCACCAAAGCCGGCAGTCACTGCGATGCTGGCGGGAATGATCAGCCACAGCGGCGCACCAAACTTCAGAAACAGCACACCGGCTGTGTACGAACCCACGCCAAACAGTCCGGCATGGCCCAGCGATACCTGGCCGGTGTAGCCCACGACAATATCCAGCCCAAACAGCAGGATGGCGTAAATCATGATCGTGCCGATCATGTGGATGTAATAGGGGTTGTGGATGGCCAGCGGTGCGGCACCCAACAGCGCCAGGCCCATCAATGCGATCCAAAAGGACTTGCGATTCATCATCAAACTTTCTTGATCGCGGTTTTACCGAACAGGCCTGACGGCTTGAGTGCCAGTACCAGCAGCAGCAATACCAAGCCGGGCACATCCTTGTAGCCGGTGGAAATATAAAAACCCGTGGTGGTTTCGGCCACCCCGAGAATGATGCCGCCCACGATGATGCCCAGCCCGCTGGTCAGACCACCAATGATGGCGACGGCAAAGGCTTTCAAGCCCAGCACCGAGCCCATCGTCGCGCCGGTCAGCGTCAGCGGTGCAATCAATGCGCCAGCGAATGCGGCGGTCGCGGAGGACAGTGCGTAGGAAAACGTAATCACCAGGCCCGTGTTGATACCCATTAGCTTGGCCGCATCGCGGTCATTGAAGGTGGCGACCACAGCCTTGCCATAAATCGTCTTGCGGTTGAAAAACTCAACCGCCAACATCATCAGAATGGCACCGACGACCACCAGAATTTCCATGGGCAGCACATTGGCCCCAAACAGCTTGATCGGAGACTCCGGCAACGGTGAGGGGAACTTCAGGTCATCACGGCCCCAGACGTTTTCCGCCACGTTCTTGAAAATAATGCCCAGCGCAATGGTGGACATGATCCAGCCAAATTCGCTCTTGATCTTGATCGCAGGCCGCACGCCGATCCATTCGACCACGCCGCCTTGCAACATGCCGAACACGATCACGATGGGCAGCATCAGCCAGTAATTCACGCCCATGTTGACCAGCGTCAGCCCGACCATGGCGCCGAGCATCAGCGCATCGCCCTGGCCGAAATTCAGCGTATCCGAGGTCTGAAACGTAAGCTGGTAGCCAAACGCAATGACCGCGTAGATCATGCCTAGCGCGATACCGCTGTAGACCAATTGAAGCAGGATTTCCATAAATGGGACTTCTTGAAATGAAAGGATTCAAACCAGCACAACAACCCGCATAAAAAGGCACCGCGGCGGTCAAAAAGACCAACGCGGTGCCATCATGCTACGAAATGCAAACAGCGCTTACTTTTTAACGGCCAGCGCACCCTTGGCATTCACGTCTTTCACACGCACTTCCGAGGCCTTCTTGAAGTCGGCCTCATAGGCGTACACCACGCGCTGGCCCTTGACTTCGCCAAACACGGGGATGTTAGCCGTAATGGCTTCGTGGTCGGTTTTGGTGAATGGCTTGT
>JAYWAV010000063.1:0-7052 GCA_043782015.1 Rhodoferax sp.
GCTGACGCTGGGCGCACGGGGTGGCTTGTATATCGGCGGCGGCATCGTGCCGCGGCTGGGCGACTGGTTCGGGCAATCGAGCTTTCGCGCAAGCTTCGAATCCAAGGGACGCTTCACGCGCTACCTGCGCGACATCCCGACCTATGTGCTGCCATCCAACGCCGAAACTGCGCTGCGCGGCGCCAGCCGCGCACTAGACATGGCTGCGTAGCAAACCATTGCTACAAAAATAAGAGCTGCTTGCGCAAGTTTCGCGGGCGCTGCAGCCCTATATCTTGTGCAAAACCTTGGCTACCGGGTTATGGCGCAGACGGAATGCATCCGGCATCCCAGAGCCCAGAAGCGGGCGCAAATACATGCGAAAGGCGTCGGTCACATCGGTGCCGCTGGCGGTAATGAACGCGTCTTCCATCGTGCGCGTTTTTCCGGCCACGGCTTCCAGTGGCAGCAGTTCGTAGTCGACCGAGTAAAAGCCAGTACGTTTGATGGCCACCGAACCATTGGTCTTGCCCCACATCGCAAATTGCACAGCCTTCTCGCCGACCTCGCGTGCCTCGCGCTGGTCCACGTCGGAGACGCAGCCTATGAACGAGCGCTGCAGGTAGCCAAAGGTGTCACCACGCACGCGCTTGATGCCCAACTTGCTCTTGATCTCTTCGCACAAAAGATCCGCCAGTGCGCCGGTACCGGACAACTGCACATTGCCATGCGCATCGCGCTCCAGTTCCTTGGACAGCAGGCTCAGCACCGGCGTGCCGCTGGCATCGTGTATGCCCTCGGACACGGCGATCACGCAGCGGCCATAGCGCTCGTAGGTCGCTTTCACATCGGCCAGAAACTGCTCCAGCACAAAGGTGCGCTCTGGCAGGTAGATCAGGTGCGGGCCGTCGTCGGGAAACTTCTTGCCGAGCGCTGACGCCGCCGTCAGAAAGCCCGCATGCCGCCCCATCACCACGCCGACATAAACGCCGGGTAGCGCCGCATTGTCCAGGTTGGCCCCGGCAAAAGCCTGCGCCACAAAACGCGCCGCCGACGGAAAGCCCGGCGTGTGGTCGTTACCGACCAGGTCGTTGTCTATGGTCTTGGGAATGTGGATCGCGCGCAGCGGGTAGTTCGCCTTGATCGCTTCTTCGGCCACGATGCGCACGGTGTCGCTGGAATCGTTACCGCCAATGTAGAAAAAGTGCTCGATCGCGTGCGCCTGCAAGACCTTGAAAATCTCGTGGCAGTACTTGGCATCGGGTTTGTCGCGGGTCGAGCCCAGCGCCGACGACGGCGTGGCGGCAACCAGTTCCAGGTTGTGGCTGGTCTCTTGCGTCAGATCGAGAAAGTCTTCGTTGACAATGCCGCGCACACCGTGGCGCGCGCCGTAGATATGGGCGACCTGGCTGAAGCGTCGGGCTTCCAGCGCCACGCCGACCAGCGACTGGTTGATGACGGCAGTGGGGCCACCGCCTTGGGCGACGAGGATTTTTCCGGATGCCATGGTGCGTATTGCTCCTTCAGGGTCAGGGTGCCAGCATCTGCTGCTGGGCCAGCATGCTGCGCAGATAGAACTGCTGGCGGTCCAGATCGCGCAGCGCCTCGCGGATGCGCTTTTTCTCTTCGTCGGTGCCACCTGCTTCCAGCCGCTTTTGCAATCGGTTGGTCTCGTAGTCGTTCTGGCGCATTTGCTCGGTCGTGCGGTACACCTGCATGCCCGCATCGAGAAAGCGGGTAAAGACCTCATACCCAGGCTGGGCCTGGCAAACGGCGTTTTTGCCGGAGTGGCCCTGCACCCCTTCGCGCCACCCGTTGGCAGCGGTGCAAAAACGCTGGATGCCACTGTCCCAGCCGCGCCGATACGCCGGCGCATCGGGCTTGACCCCGACTTCGCCGCAATCTTCGGTGTAGGCGGCAAGGCGGCGCTCACTCTCGCCACTGGCGCCGTCGTTGAATCCGACGCGCTGCCAGTCGGCCACCTGGCATTCCTGCTTGGACATGGACTCGCAGCCGGCCAGTAGCACCAGCACGGCCAGTGCAAAGGAACAAATCTTGATCATGGTCCCGATTCTAGGGATATGCCCTCTTTTGCGGTTACCTGATTCACCAAGGTATGGTAATTTCGGCCCATTTGGAGTTCAGTTGTGTATTTGCGCCCGTTGCTCTTCGCCTGTTTGGCCGCCAGTACCTTGTCGGCATGGGCTGGCAATGTGCAACTGCAAGTGAATGCGCCCAACGGCAAGCCGCTGGCCGATGCGGTGGTTTTCCTGGATTCACCGGCTGCCAAGGTGCAGGCCAGGCACACCGTCGGTGCCGAGGTCGCGCAGGCCAACCGGCAGTTTGTGCCCCTCGTGAGCGTGGTCACGGTCGGCTCGCAAGTCCTGTTTCCCAATCAGGATACGGTGCGTCACCATGTTTACTCCTTTTCCCCCGCCAAGACATTCGAGCTGAAGCTGTACTCCGGCAAACCGTCCAACCCGGTGCTGTTCGACAAGACGGGTGTGGTGATTCTGGGCTGCAACATCCATGACAACATGGCGGCCTGGGTGCTGGTGGTGGAGACGCCTTACTTTGGCAAAACCGATGCCAATGGCCGCCTGACACTGAGCGCCGTGCCCGCGGGCAGCTACCAGTTGCATACCTGGCACAGCAGCATTGCCGTAGGTGCGCCGGTGCAGGAGCAAAGCCTGCAGCTTGGCAGCACCGAGTCGTCCGTTGCCATCACGCTGGCGGGTGCCAAACCTTGAGCCTGCTGCTTTCCCTGCGCACTCGCCTGCAGCGGCCCGGCCTGGTCAAGCGCATCGTCATCCTGTCGGTCGGGTTGTTGCTGCTGATACAGATCGCAGTGCAGATGGTGGTGCGCGGCAGCATCGACGACAGCGTGCGACAAAACCTGCAGCGCGAGCTGACCTCTGACCAGAAGGTCTGGGCCCGGCTGGTCGACCAGAACGCCCAGCGCTTGCAATTGGGCGCTTCTTTGCTGGCCGCCGATTTCGGCTTCAAGCAGGCCATTGCGTCGGGCGATGTGCCAACGATTGAATCCGCCCTGGTCAATTCCGGCGACCGCATTGGCGCCACTATTTCGGCGTTTCTGGACTCTGATTTCAACCTCAAGGCCGTGGCCAACCCGCAGGAGTCGGCCGAGCTGGGGCAGACGCTGACATTGCTTGGCCGGGCCATGGCGCGCGACCTTCAGCAGGGCAGCATGGCCGTAGAGTTGGGGCGGTTACACCAGTTTGTGATGGTGCCGGTCAAGTCACCGCTGGTGGTGGGCTGGGTGGTGATGGGCTTTGCGGTAGACCAGGATTTGGCGTCCGAACTGAACGGATTGTCTGGCGCGCATGTCGTACTGCTGAACCGCGCTGGCGACGCGAGCCACCGCATCATCCATTCCACACTAGACAACCCGCAGATGGCGAACGCCGACACGCTCTTAGGCACCGCCACCACGCTGAGACTGGACGGCGAAGACTACGCGGCCTTGCGCATCGATATGGGCGCCGCAGACCGGCCATTGCAGGTGGTGCTGCTTCGCTCAACCGCCGAGGCGAAGGCGGTGTTTGCGCGCATGCAGACCGTGCTTTTGTTCATTGATGTGCTCGGCCTGGCGCTGTTCGCGCTAGGCAGCATGGCGATGGCGCGGCGCGTTTCGCGCCCGCTGGATTTGCTGGTGGCGGACACCGAGCGCCTGGGCCGCGGCGACTACAGCCAGCCGGTACAGGATTTCGGGCAGAAGGACGAGGTGGGCAACCTGGCCCGGTCGTTTGACCGCATGCGGATCAATATCCAGGCCAGCCAGGCGCAGATTCGCCAGTTGGCCTATTGGGATAGCCTGACCGGCCTGCCCAACCGCGCGCAGTTTCGCGAAGCGGTACAAGCGCTGCTGGACCAAACGCAAGCGGGGTCAGACCAACTGGCGGTGATCATTCTGGACCTGGACCGGCTCAAGCACATCAACGATGTACTGGGCTACTCCTTTGGCGACCGCATTCTGCAGGCCGTGGCGGGCCGTTTGCAGGGCGTAGCGCGCAATGGGCAGCATCTGGTAGCGCGACTGGCCGGCGGAGAATTTGGCTTTTTGCTGCCAGGTGCAGATGCGGCGCAAGCCCTGGCAGTGGCGGCCACGATCGCCCATGCTTTCGAAGCACCCGTGGCACTGGAAGGACAAACGGTAGATCTGAGCGCCGGCATGGGTATCGCCTGCTGGCCGGGCGACGCAGACCAGGCGGACATTCTGCTGGGCCACGCAGAAGTGGCCATGTATGTCGCCAAGCACAAGAGTCTGGGGGTGCAGGTGTACGACCCCTCGCTGGATTCCGCCAGCGCGCAAACGCTGTCGCTGCTGTCAGAGCTGCGCCAGGCGATTGATGGTCACCAGCTGCGTCTGTTTTTGCAACCCAAGATCGGCCTGCATAGCCACCAGGTGATTGCGGCTGAAGCACTGGTGCGCTGGCAGCACCCTACGCGCGGTATGGTGCAGCCCATGGAGTTCATTCCTTTCGCGGAGCAGACCGGTTTTGTACGGCACCTGACGCTGTGGATGCTGGAGGAAGCCGCAAAGCAGTGGGAAAGCCTGCAGCCCGCGGGAAGCATGCTACGTATTGCCGTCAACCTGTCCACGCGCGATCTGATGGACCCGGACTTTCCGGCCAAGGTGGATTCCATTCTGTTGCGGCACGATGTGCCGCGCGCTGGCTTTTGCCTGGAGATCACCGAGAGCGCCATCATGGACGACCCCCAGCGCGCCGAGACCACGTTGAACCAACTCTCAGCCAGTGGCTACAAGCTGTCGATTGATGATTTCGGCACCGGCTATTCATCACTGGCGTACCTGAAGCGCCTGCCGGTCAACGAGCTGAAGATCGACAAGTCGTTTGTGATGGGTATGGAGACCGACGAGAGCGACCTGAAGATCGTGCGCTCCACCATCGATCTGGCACACAACCTGGGGCTGAGCGTCGTCGCCGAGGGCGTGGAAAACCAGCGCATCTACCAGTTGCTGGCCGACATGCAATGCGACGAAGCACAGGGCTACCACATGAGCCGCCCCATCCCGTCCAGCACGTTTGTGGCATGGTGCGACGGATGGTACGCAGACCACCCGCAGGACACTACGCTGTAGCGGCAGCCAACGGCACTAAGCCCACTTCACCTGTTTCGGTAACTGGCGCTACCGGGCGCAGCGACAGCCACGCTTGCCGCGATAGCAGCAGCAATAGCAGACTCGCAGCCAAACTGATGAGCAGCATGGCCACTTGCGCACCCTGCTTGAAAGCGACTGCATCGACTACAGGTGAGAGCCACTTGGCCAGGCCATCCAGGTAGTTGCGCACATGCATGGCCAACAGCAGCACCGCCAGCCACGTGCCGATGCGCGTGGCCCAGCCGCCGCCCTGCGGCCCCAGCACGGCGCGCGCCGCCAGCAAGTACAGCGCAGAAGCCACAAACACCAGCGTGAATAGCGTGCTGAAAATCGGCTTGGCCGCACCGGCCAGTTCGCCCCAGAAGTGAAATGGCCACCAGGCCAGGCACATCACACCCAGTCCCAAGGCGAGGGAGCGCGCGCGGCTCGGACCTGCTTCGTCGGCAAAGGAGCCTTGCGCCGCAGTGCGCTTCATGTACGGCAGCAAGGCAATGCACAACAGGCCCACCAAACCGTCCACCAGCATGGTCTTGGGATAGCCCCAGGCCTCGATCGCAATGCCCTGCCAGGTGGCGGAATAGGCGATCGCCAGATTGCCCATTGCCATGTAGGCGGTGAACTGCGTCGCCGCGACCTTGGGGTTGGTGACGTCCATCATGATGGCCGAACGGGTGCCATACATCAGGCCCTGGAACACGCCATAGGCCAGCGTGCTGATCCACAAACCGGTCACTAGAACGGCGGGCACGGCAGGGCGGTCCACTGCGGAGACATTGACGGGCATGACCCAACCCATGCGGGTCAGCTCGGTCATGAACCAGAACACCGGTACGCTCATCAGCGCGAAATACACGCCCAGCGTGCGGCGGCGCCCCCAGCGGTCGGACAGCCAGCCGCCGGTCACACAGAACGCCGCTGACAGCACGGTCGACCAGATGCCCAAGAGGCCGACCTGTTCATCGTTCATGCCCAGTTCAACCGCGAGGTTGGATTGCAGCGCCAGACCCAGACACATGGCGCCTGCGGGCAACAGCGAAAAGAACACGCCGACAAACGCGCCCTGGGTGCCCAGGAACGAGCGGAAGGATTCAACTGCAAAGTCGCGCATCTCACGCCCGGCTTGCGCCAGTTTCGAGCCTGCTGCCGCTGCGCGTGGCGCCATGGCTTCTTCCTTCATCGGCAGCACGACAAACGCCGTGACTACCAGAATGCAGCCGGACACAATGAAGAACGTAGCCTGGAATCCGGTCACGCTACTGATCAGCAATACGCCACCGCCACCAATGGTGCTGCCCAGCATCGCGCCGGCAAACATCATGCCGTTGGCAAGCCCGCGCTCGTCTTCCTGCAGCGTGTTGCACGCCAGCGCATCAATCGCCACGTCCTGCATCGCGCCAAAGGTGTTGTGCACCAAGAGGATGATGGTGAACAGGCCCAGTTGCTGCGGCAAATCCAGCAGCACGGTCGACAGCAGCGTCAGCGCCATCATGACTTGTGTACCCAGAATCCAGCCGCGGCGCGGGCCCAGGCGCTGCGAGACAAACACGTCAATCACCGGGCCAAACGCCCACTTGAACGCCCACGGCAGATAGAACGAGCCGACAAAGGCACCGATTTCAGCCGGGCCGACATCCATGCGCCGCAGTTGCGTGGCGACCGCCGTGGCGGCAAAGCCCAGCGGGATGCCTTCGGTGATGTAGAGCAGAAAGAAAGCGACCAGGCGCCCACGGCGCGTCGCAAGAAGGTTGGGGAGTTTCATGATTCAATTCCAGCGAGGTGGCCGAGTGTAAACGCCTCCTCAAACACCGAATAACCCGCCCAATCGGCATGGGAGAAGCGCAGGTTGCCATGGGTTGGCACTGCGATTCGCTCTTGTTTTGATAGCTGCTTGCGCATATTCCATGCGCCTTGCAGGCCATTTTTATTT
>JAYWAV010000064.1:0-2536 GCA_043782015.1 Rhodoferax sp.
TCAAGCATAGCCGCGCCCAGGCCGCCATCGTGTCCGACGCGCTGTTGCCAACCTTGCAGGCGGCGCTGGCGCAGGGCCCCCACGAAGTGAAGCAAGTCATCGTCTCCCGGTCATCGAAGCCCCTCGCCGTAAATTCCGTGGCTTTGGATGCTTTAGTCAATGCCCAAGCGCCACTGAAGTCTCCCGCCGGCACCGGGCCGGAGGAACCCGGCTTCTGGCTCTACTCCTCGGGCTCCACCGGCCGGCCCAAAGGCACGGTGCACACCCACGCCAACCTCTACTGGACCGCCGAGTTGTACGGCACGCCGGTTCTGGGCCTGACTGAAAAAGACGTCTGTTTCTCCGCCGCGAAGCTGTTTTTTGCCTACGGTCTGGGCAATGGCCTGAGTTTTCCGATGAGCGTCGGCGCCACCACCATTCTGATGGCTGAGCGCCCCACACCTGACGCCACCTTCAAGCGCTGGACTGGGGGTGTTGGCAACACCAAACCCACGGTGTTCTTCGGTGCACCGACCGGGTTTGCCGGCATGCTGGCGTCCCCCGGCCTGCCCGCCAAAAACCAGGTGGCCTTGCGGCTGGCATCATCTGCCGGCGAAGCTTTGCCCGCCGACCTGGGCGAGCGCTTCACCGCTCACTATGGTGTTGAAATCATCGACGGAATCGGCTCCACTGAAATGCTGCATATCTTTTTGAGCAATATCCCCGGCAAAGTGCGTTATGGCACAACGGGCTGGCCGGTGCCGGGTTATGCCGTGGAATTGCGCGGTGACGATGGTTTGAACGTGCCCGACGGTGACACCGGCGACCTTTACATCCAGGGCCCCAGTGCCGCCTTGATGTACTGGGCCAACCGCGAGAAGTCGCGTGAGACTTTTCAGGGTGCATGGACCAAAAGCGGCGATAAATACGTGCGCAACGCCGACGGCACCTACACCTATTCCGGGCGCAGCGACGACATGCTAAAGGTCAGCGGCATTTACGTTTCACCCTTTGAAGTGGAATCCACCCTGGCCCAGCACCCGGCCGTGCTCGAAGCCGCCGTGATTGGGGTTCTGGACGGGGAGGGTTTGACCAAAACCAAGGCCTTCGTCGTGATCAAGTCGGGGCAGCAGGCCAGTGAGGCCGACCTGAAAGCCTTCGTTAAAGACCGCCTGGCAGCCTACAAATACCCGCGCCAGATCGAGTTTGTGACCGAGCTGCCCAAAACCGCTACCGGAAAAATCCAGCGCTTCAAATTGAGGGAACGCGAGGCAGTAACGCCAAAACCGGACTGAAGCGGGGCCCGCGGCAAACCCCTTGGAAACGCCGCATTGAACCGATTAATATCATGTCCACTCATACGGGCATGAATTTGGCACCAATGCGGCACTTCCCTTTCTTCTTTTTAGCTTGCGCGGGCCTGGTGGCGGGAGCGACTGCTGCCAACGTGCAGGTGCATGTGCAAGACGGCGCGGGCAAACCCCTTGCCGACGCGGTGGTGTTTCTGGAATCCCCAGACGCCGGCCGCGCCCGATTGGCCACCAAGCCGTTGACGGGGGTTGAAATGGCCCAAGTGGCCAGACAATTTGAGCCCAAAGTGCTGGTGGTGCCAATGGGCACCTCGGTGCAGTTCCCGAACCGGGACACGGTGCGCCACCACGTGTACTCGTTTTCGCCTGCCAAGAATTTCGAGCTCAAGCTTTATGCGGGCACGCCATCCAACCCCGTGGTCTTTGACAAGCCTGGCATTGCGGTGCTGGGTTGCAACATCCATGACAACATGGTGGCCTGGGTCGTGGCGGTGGACACTCCCTACTATGGCCGCAGCGCCGCTGCGGGGCTGGTCGTGATCAACAATGTGCCCGCCGGGGCCTACCGCCTTCGGGTATGGCATCCGGCCATGCAGCCAGGCGCGCCGGCGCTGGACCAGCCTTTGCCGGTCGATCTGGCAGACACCACGGTCACCATGCGTATGCCGGGCTTGGTGCCGTGAGCCAGACGCGATGAGCTGGACACAATTTAACGCCAAACGAAGCCTGTCAGCCCGCATGGTCGCGCTGTCATTGGCGCTGCTTCTGCTGGTGCAGGCGGCGGTGTTCAGCGTGGTGCGTGCCAGCATCGAGCAAAGTGCGCGCAAACAAATCGCCCAGGAGCTTCAGGTGGGTGAGCGGATGTGGCGGCGCCTGCTGGATCAAAACGCCGAAAAACTCGCACAAGGCGCCGCATTGCTCGCCGCCGACTTTGGCTTTCGCTCGGCCGTGAGTTCGGGCGACCTTGAAACAATCCGGTCTGTTTTGGATAACCACGGCGCCCGCATCGGCGCCACCGTGACAGTATTGATGGACAACAGGCTTACCCTGGTGGCAGTGGGCGAAGGCCAGGACGCCAGGGTGCTGGCTCCATTGATCAGCCAAATTGTGGCCTCGCGCACCCGCAACGCAAAAGGCAGCCAGATCGCGCTGGTGAACCAGTTGCCTTACCAATTTGTGCAGGTGCCTGTCAATGCGCCGACACCGGTCGGATGGGTGTTGATGGGCTTCCCGATTGGCCAGGCCCT
>JAYWAV010000065.1:0-7046 GCA_043782015.1 Rhodoferax sp.
GCCGCGCATACCGGCGAGCTGGCGAATCTGCGCGGCGGAACCGCGCGCGCCCGAGTCGGCCATCATGTAGATGGAGTTGAAAGACTCCTGGTCCACTTCATTGCCGTGGCGGTCGATGGTCTTTTCCTTGGCCAGCTGGGCCATCATGACCTTGGACACTTCGTCGCCCGACTTGCCCCAGATATCCACCACCTTGTTGTAGCGCTCGCCAGAAGTCACCAGACCGGACACATACTGCTGTTCGATCTCTTTGACTTCCTTCTGGGCACGAGCAATGATCTCGTGCTTTTCCTGCGGCACCAACATGTCGTCGATACAGATGGAAATACCGGCACGGGTTGCGAGGCGGAAGCCCGCTTGCAACAGCTTGTCGGCAAACACCACCGTCTCTTTCAATCCGCACTTGCGGAAGGACACGTTGATCAGCTTGGAGATTTCCTTCTTCTTCAACGCCTTGTTGATGTTG
Source organism: Rhodoferax sp. (assembly GCA_043782015.1). Taxonomy (GTDB): domain Bacteria; phylum Pseudomonadota; class Gammaproteobacteria; order Burkholderiales; family Burkholderiaceae_C; genus Allorhodoferax. Next base: position 467 of record JAYWAV010000065.1, read on the forward strand.
GAGAAAGGCAGGCCCTTGGGCAGGATTTCGGACAACAGTGCACGGCCGGCGGTGGTTTCCCACAGCTTGGTCGATGGCTCAAATTCGCCGGTTTCCTTGTTCTTGGTCCACTCGGTAATGCGCACATTAACGCGCGCATTGAGGTCGACCGCGCCACCGTCAAAGGCGCGCTGCACTTCACCTGTGTCGGAGAAGATCAGGCCCTCTCCCTTGCCGTTGATACGGTCACGGGTGGTGTAGTACAGACCCAGCACCACGTCCTGGGAAGGAACAATGGAAGGTTCACCGTTGGCGGGGAACAGCACGTTGTTGGAGGCCAGCATCAAGGTGCGGGCTTCCATCTGCGCTTCCACCGACAAAGGCACGTGGACGGCCATCTGGTCACCGTCAAAGTCGGCGTTGAAGGCCGCGCAAACGAGTGGGTGCAGCTGGATCGCCTTGCCTTCAATCAGGATGGGCTCAAAAGCCTGGATACCCAAACGGTGCAGCGTAGGCGCACGGTTCAGCATCACGGGGTGCTCTTTGATAACCTCTTCCAAAATGTCCCACACGACGGGCGTGCCGGATTCGACTTCCTTCTTGGCGGCCTTGATGGTGGTTGCAATGCCCATGGCTTCCAGGCGCGCGAATATGAAGGGCTTGAACAATTCCAAGGCCATCAATTTCGGCAGACCGCACTGGTGCAGCTTGAGCGTTGGTCCCACGGTAATCACGGAACGACCGGAGTAATCCACGCGCTTGCCCAGCAAGTTCTGGCGGAAACGACCCGATTTACCCTTGATCATGTCAGCCAAAGACTTCAGGGCACGCTTGTTGGCACCCGTCATGGCCTTACCGCGGCGGCCGTTGTCCAGCAAGCTGTCCACTGCTTCTTGCAACATGCGCTTTTCGTTGCGCGCAATGATTTCCGGCGCTTTGAGTTCCAACAAACGGCGCAAACGGCTGTTGCGGTTGATCACGCGGCGGTACAGGTCGTTCAGGTCAGAGGTCGCAAAGCGGCCGCCATCCAGCGGCACCAGCGGACGCAAATCCGGTGGCAACACAGGCAACACGTCCAGCACCATCCACTCGGGCTTGATACCGGACTTCTTGAATGCTTCCAGAACCTTCAAACGCTTGGCGTTCTTCTTGATCTTCAGTTCTGAGCCGGTCAGATCGTTGCGCAGCCTTTCGATCGATCCTTCGATGTCGATGCTTTGCAGCAGATCCTTGATGCCTTCTGCGCCCATTTTGGCAGTGAATTCATCGCCAAATTCCTTGAACTTGGCGTCGAAATCGTCTTCCGACATGATGCTGAATTTCTTCAGGGGGGTCATGCCGGGATCGGTGACGACGTATGCTTCAAAGTACAGCACGCGTTCGATATCACGAAGGGTCATGTCCAGCACCAGACCCAAACGGCTTGGCAGTGACTTCAGGAACCAGATGTGCGCGCAAGGAGCAGCCAGGTCGATGTGACCCATGCGTTCACGGCGAACCTTGGTCTGTGTGACTTCAACGCCGCACTTCTCGCAGATCACGCCACGGTGTTTCAGACGCTTGTACTTGCCGCACAGGCATTCGTAATCTTTGATAGGGCCAAAGATCTTGGCGCAGAACAGGCCATCGCGCTCGGGCTTGAACGTGCGGTAGTTGATGGTTTCCGGCTTTTTCACTTCACCAAAAGACCAGGAACGGATCTTCTCGGGAGAAGCCATGCCGATCTTGATGGCATCGAAATGCTCATCGGGTGTGAACTGCTTGAATAGGTCGAGTAAAGATTTCATGTGAGTTCTTTCCCTTGTCTTTAAGAGCGTTCGAGTTCAATGTCGATGCCCAAGGAACGGATTTCCTTGACCAGCACATTGAACGATTCCGGCATGCCGGCTTCGATAGAGTGTTCGCCCTTGACGATGTTCTCGTACACCTTGGTACGGCCTTGAACGTCATCGGACTTGACGGTGAGCATTTCCTGCAGCACATAGGAAGCGCCATACGCCTCCAGTGCCCACACTTCCATTTCACCGAAGCGCTGACCACCAAACTGGGCCTTGCCACCCAGCGGTTGTTGTGTGACCAAGCTGTACGGACCGGTCGAACGGGCGTGCATCTTGTCATCGACCAGGTGGTGCAGTTTCAGGTAGTGCATGTAGCCCACCGTGGTAGTGCGCTCAAACGCATCACCCGAACGGCCGTCATACAGTTGGGCTTGTGTGCGGGTAGCGGTCAGGCCCTTGGCCTTTGCCACATCTTCCGGATAGGCCAACTGCAGCATGTCGCCGATTTCCTTCTCGGTCGCGCCATCGAACACAGGGCTGGCAAACGGCACGCCGTTAGTCAACTCTTGGGCCATGTTCTGGATTTCGCTGTCGGACAGTTGCTTCAGGTCTTCCTTGCGTCCAGCGCCGTTGTAGACCTGCTCCAGGAAACCACGGATCTCTGTCGCAGCAGCTTCGCGCTGCAGCATGTCACCGATGCGCTGGCCCAAGCCCTTGCCGGCCCAGCCCAAATGCACTTCCAGCACTTGACCAATGTTCATACGTGAAGGAACGCCGAGCGGGTTCAGTACGATGTCCACGGGCGTACCGTCAGCCATGTAAGGCATGTCTTCCACCGGGGTGATCTTGGAGACCACGCCCTTGTTACCGTGGCGGCCTGCCATTTTGTCACCAGGCTGCAGACGGCGTTTAACCGCGATATAGACCTTGACCATCTTCAGCACGCCTGCGGGCAACTCGTCACCTTGTGTCAACTTTTTGCGCTTTTCTTCAAATGCCAGGTCGAAGCTGTGGCGCTGTTGCTCGATGGAGTTCTTGATGGATTCCAGTTGCGATGCCACTTCTTCGTCGGCCGGGCGAATGTCGAACCAGTGGAACTTCTCGACGGAAGCCAAGTAAGCCTTGTCGATCTTGGTGCCCTTGGGCAGCTTGTTCGGGCCACCGTTGGCTACTTTGCCGTTCAGCAGTTTTTCAATACGGTCATACGCATCCGCTTCGACGATACGCAACTGGTCGTTCAGATCCAGGCGGAAGCGCTTGAGTTCGTCGTCAATAATCTGCTGAGCCCGCTTGTCTCGGGTGATGCCTTCACGGGTGAAGACCTGCACATCGATGACGGTACCTTGCGAACCCTGGTCCACGCGCAGCGAGGTGTCCTTCACATCGGAAGCCTTCTCGCCGAAGATCGCGCGCAAGAGCTTTTCTTCCGGTGTCAGCGTGGTCTCGCCCTTGGGTGTGACCTTGCCCACCAACGTGTCGCCAGGCATGACCTCGGCACCCACGTAGATGATCCCGGACTCGTCCAGACGATTCAGTTGCTGTTCGGACAGATTCGGGATATCGCGGGTGATTTCTTCTGCGCCCAACTTGGTGTCACGTGCCATCACCACGAGCTCTTCGATGTGAATCGAGGTGTAGCGGTCATCGGCCACCACACGCTCACTGATCAAAATCGAATCTTCGAAGTTGTATCCGTTCCATGGCATGAAGGCGATCAGCATGTTCTGGCCAATCGCGATTTCACCCAGATCGGTAGAAGCTCCGTCTGCGATCACGTCACCCTTGGCCAGCTTGTCGCCCTTCTTGACGATAGGACGCTGGTGGATGTTGGTGTTTTGGTTGGAGCGCTGGTATTTAATCAGGTTGTAGATGTCCACACCGACTTCACCGGCCACCGCTTCGCTGTCGTTCACGCGCACCACGATACGGGTCGCATCAACATAGTCCACGAGACCGCCACGGGTGGCCGTCACGACGGTGCCAGAGTCGATCGCTGCAACGCGCTCGATACCGGTTCCCACCATGGGCTTTTCTGGGCGCAACACGGGCACGGCCTGGCGTGACATGTTGGCACCCATCAAGGCACGGTTCGCATCATCGTGTTCCAGGAAGGGAACCAGTGATGCCGCCACCGAGACGATCTGCGCAGGGGACACGTCCATGTACTGAACGCGCTCGGCGCCGACCAGGATGGATTCACCCTTTTCACGGGCGGAGACCAGATCGCCAGTCAGCTTGCCGTCCTTGTCCAGCGCCGCATTGGCCTGGGCAATCACATACTTGCCTTCTTCGATGGCAGACAGATAGTCGATGTCCATCGTGACCTTGGCGTCCACCACACGACGGTACGGGGTTTCAATGAAACCGTACTCGTTCAGGCGGGCGTACAAAGCCAACGAGTTGATCAGACCAATGTTCGGACCTTCGGGCGTTTCAATCGGGCAGACGCGACCGTAGTGGGTCACGTGCACGTCGCGCACTTCAAAACCAGCGCGCTCACGGGTCAAACCGCCCGGGCCAAGGGCCGATACACGGCGCTTGTGGGTGATTTCGGCCAGCGGGTTGGTCTGGTCCATGAACTGGGACAACTGCGACGCGCCGAAGAATTCCTTCAGTGCTGCCGAGATCGGCTTGCTGTTGATCAGGTCGTGTGGCATCAGCGGCTCTTGCTCGGCTTGGCCCAGACGCTCTTTCACTGCCTTTTCAATACGTGCCAGACCGGTGCGGTACTGGTTTTCAGCCAATTCACCCACGCAGCGCACGCGACGGTTACCCAAGTGGTCGATGTCATCGACTTCGCCTTGGCCATTGCGCAGATCGACCAAGATCTTGACCACGGCCAGGATGTCCTCGTTGGTCAGCACCATGGGGCCGGTCGACTCGGCACGGCCCATCTTGGCGTTGAACTTCATGCGGCCCACGCGCGACAGATCGTACGTATCGGGGTTGTAGAACAGGCGCTGGAACAGTGCTTGCACAGCGTCTTCTGTTGGCGGCTCGCCGGGACGCATCATGCGGTAGATCGCAACACGGGCAGCAAATTCGTCTGCAGTTTCGTCCGTACGCAGGGTTTGCGAAATGTACGCGCCCTGGTCCAGCTCATTCGTGTAGATGCACGCCAGATCTTGGATACCAGCAGTACGCAGTTTCTTTAGCAGCAACTCGGTCAGTTCTTCGTTGGCCTTGGCCACGATTTCACCGGTGTCGGCGTCGATCACATTACGCGCAACGATACGGCCAATCAGGAAGTCTTCGGGCACGCTGATGTGCGTGGTACCAGACGTTTCGAGCTCGCGAGTGTGACGCGCTGTAACGCGCTTGTCCTTGGCCACAACCACTTTGCCGCTCTTGTCGGTGATGTCGAAACGGGCTACTTCGCCACGCAAACGTTCAGCCACAAATTCCATTTGCGCGCCGCTATCCATCAGGCGGAAGTTGTCGTTGACGAAGAAGTTTGCCAGGATGGATTCGTTGTTCAGGCCAATGGCGCGCAACAAAATCGTGACCGGCATCTTGCGACGGCGATCGACGCGGAAATACAGCAGGTCCTTGGGGTCGAATTCGAAATCGAGCCACGAACCGCGGTAAGGAATGATGCGTGCGGAGAACAGCAGCTTGCCCGAGCTGTGGGTCTTTCCCTTGTCATGCTCAAAGAACACGCCAGGCGAACGGTGCAACTGGGACACGATCACGCGCTCAGTACCGTTGATGATGAAAGAGCCCTTGTTGGTCATCAGGGGCACTTCGCCCATGTAGACCTCTTGCTCTTTGACTTCCTTGACGACCTTGTTTTGCGAAGTGGAGGATTCGCGGTCATAAATGATCAGCTGAACCTTGGCGCGCACAGCCGACGCGTAGGTCAGACCACGTGTCTGGCACTCGCGCACATCAAACGCGGGCTTGGCGAGGTTGTACTCCAGGTACTTCATCTCGACGAAACCATTGTGCGAAACGATAGGGAAAGCCGCTTCAAACGCGGCTTGCAAGCCTTCTACCGTGCGTTTCTTTGGGGCTACATCGGCCTGCAGGAACGCGGTGTACGCATCCTTTTGCATCTGAAGCAGATAGGGAATTTCAAGCACGCTATCGCGACTACCGAAATTTTTGCGAATGCGCTTGCGCTCTGTGTATGTGTAAGCCATTAGATCTCCGGGCAAAGACTGAGGAATCCTGGGGGTCCTAGGCGACTGTCGTATTGAGCTCCCACAATCACTTGAGGACAGAGCGAAGCGATGCTTCGGACAGTCCCCAACGTCTCAATAAGGCTTGGTGATTGGCCACTACCAATCATTGGCGGACGGTTGCGCATTGCACACAACCCGTACCAAGGCATCTTCTGCAGTCGGAATCAGAAGACACTAAAAAACAGTCAAAAAACTACTTTTTAGTGCGCACTAATTGCACTATTCACAAGCAGCAAAGGCTGAAGGCCCTTTTCGGAACCCCCAGCCCATGCACAAGGGTCGATTACTTGAGTTCGACTTTGGCGCCAGCTTCTACCAGCTTTTTCATAGCAGCTTCAGCGTCAGCCTTGGCGATGCCTTCTTTGACAGCCTTGGGAGCGCCATCAACCAGATCCTTGGCTTCTTTCAAGCCCAGACCGGTGATTTCGCGCACGGCTTTAATCACGGACACTTTGTTCGCGCCAGCTTCGAGCAACATCACGTTGAATTCTGTCTTCTCTTCAGCTACGGCGGCAGGGCCAGCGGCAGCAGCAGGGCCAGCCATAGCGGCAGCGCTCACACCAAATTTCTCTTCGATGGCTTTCACCAGGTCGTTGAGTTCCATGACCGTCATGCTGTCCAGCGCGGTCAAAAATGCGT
>JAYWAV010000066.1:0-2529 GCA_043782015.1 Rhodoferax sp.
TTCAACGTTCGTGGTCTGCCCAAAGGCGTTCACATCGTGCCCTACTACGACCGCACCTGGCTGATGGGAAAGACGCTGACCACGGTATTTAAGAATCTGGTCGAAGGCGCGTTGCTGGTGTCGCTCGTGCTGTATTTGTTTTTATCCAACTTTCGCGCCAGTCTGGCCGTGGTGGTGGTGATTCCACTGGCGCTGCTGTCCACCTTCCTGGGCTTGAAGATCATGGGCGTGCCCGCGAACCTGCTCAGCCTGGGCGCGATGGACTTTGGCATCATTGTGGATGGCGCGGTGATCGTGATTGAAAACATCCTGCACCGCCTGTCGGAGCGCAAGGAGACCATGACCGACGACGAGCGGCGCAGCGTCATCATCGATGCTGCCAGCGAAGTCGGACGGCCGACACTGTTTTCGATGCTCATCATCATTGCGGCACACATCCCGATTTTTGCGTTGCAGCGCCATGAGGGCCGGATTTTTCAGCCCATGGCGCTTAGCGTGACCACTGCATTGGTGGGTTCGCTGATTTTTTCCCTCACGCTGGTGCCGTTGCTGGCCTACTGGATGCTGCGCAAAAAGGTGCCGCATGGCGACAATCGCGTGGTTTTCACCGCCAAGCAACTGTATGAACCTGTTCTTTCTTGGGCGTTGCAAAAACGCCGTACGGTCATGGTAATCGCCCTGACCGCATTTGCACTGGCGCTGGGCGTGGCATCTCGCCTGGGGTCAGAATTTCTGCCCGAGCTCAATGAGGGCACTTTCTGGGCCAACTTTGATATGCCGTCCAGCGTTTCAAGTCGGGAGGCTGCCAAGATTTTGCTGATGGCACGCAAGGCATTGACCAGCGTGCCGGAGGTACGCACCGCAGTTTCCAAAGCTGGCCAACCTGAAGATGGCACAGACCCCAAGACGCTCAGCATGGCCGAAATTTTTATCGACGTGAAGCCACAGGAAGAATGGCGAAAGGGCTTGACGCGGGACCAGCTGATTGAGCAGATGGATGCGAAGTTACGGGCGATTCCTGGCATTGATCCAGCGTTTTCCCAACCCATTCGAGACAACGTACTGGAATCCATTTCACAGATCAAGGGGCAGATCGTGGTTAAGGTGTCGGGCGATGATCTCCTGGAGCTGCGCCGCGTTGCCGAGGCCATTCAGCGTGAAATCAAACAAGTCGCCGGCGTCCAACGCGGAGAAATTGATCGCCTGGGTGACTTGCCACAACTGGTGGTGGACATCGACCGGGACCGCGCAGCGCGGGTTGGGCTGAATGTGCAGGACATCCAGGACGTTGTGGAAGCCGCTCTGGGCGGCAAAGCGGCCACCCAGCTTTGGGAAGGGGAACGTAAATTTGCGGTGGCTGTTCGCCTGCCCGAGAACCGGCGAACGATTGCCAGCCTTCCGCAGACGCTGATTCCCACACCCGACGGGGGCTATGCCCAACTGGGCAGCGTCGCCACGATCCGAGAAGTCAGCGGTGCCATGAACATTGCGCGCGAAGCTGGGCGGCGTACGATGGCGATTGGCATTTTCATCAAGGGGCGAGACATGGGCTCGGTGGTCAAGGACATGCAAACGCGCGTTGCCGACAACGTCAAGCTGCCAGCGGGTTACACCGTAGGCTGGTCGGGCGAGTTCGAAAACCAGGAACGGGCCATGCAGCGCCTGACAGTGGTGGTGCCGATCTCACTGCTACTGATTTTTGTGCTGCTCTTTGATGCCTTCAAGTCGCCAAAGATGGCCGCGCTGATTTTGCTCAATGTGCCGCTGGCGCTGATTGGCGGCTTTGTGGCGCTGTGGGCGTTTTCAATTCCATTGTCGGTGTCTGCCGCCATTGGTTTCATTGCGCTGTCGGGCCAAGCCGTGCTTAACGGCGTGGTGATGTTGTCGGGCTACCAGTCGTTGCAGCAGGCAGGCCACAGCGTGCTGGACGCCGTCAAACTCGGCTCTATGCAGCGCCTGCGCACGGTGCTGATGACGGCCATGCTGGCTGCATTGGGCCTGCTGCCCATGGCCTTATCGCACGACATCGGCTCGGAAACCCAACGCCCGCTGGCCATCGTCATCATCGGTGGACTGATCACCGCAACCTTGCTGACACTGGTGGTGCTGCCCGCGCTCTATGTCAGCTGGTTTGGCGGCAAGCAACCTGAAAAGAATCCTGCATGACCTCCGATACCAACCTTGATTCCCCTACCCCTACCCATTCCCAAACAGAGCTCACGCAGTTGTTTGCGCAAACATTTGACATCCCCGAGGCTAAACTCACGCCCGACGCCACGCTCGAAAATCTCGGGATTGACTCGTTGGCGGTGATTGAGTTCTTGTTCCAGGCCGAAGACAAGTTCGGCATCAAAATCCCCGACCAAGCCGCGCCGCCACGCACCTTTGGCGAGATGGTCGCCTTGATTGCGCCCTTGCTGTGAGCGGGTGAAGGGGTTGGAGGGGTTCAGCGCCGCTCAAAACCGCGCGCCAAACGAGAGCCGCACCATGTCCTGCGCGGTGAAGTTGGTTTGCGGATCCCACGCCAGC
>JAYWAV010000067.1:0-2526 GCA_043782015.1 Rhodoferax sp.
GTGAACATGTCGAGCAGCGCCTGCGTGGGGTGCGCATGGCGCCCGTCCCCGGCGTTGATGACGTGCACATGCGGCGCAACATGCTGAGCGATCAAATAAGGCGCGCCCGATTCGCTGTGGCGCACCACGAACACGTCCGCCGCCATGGCGCTGAGGTTGGCAATGGTGTCGAGCAGCGACTCCCCCTTGGACGCCGACGAACGGGCAATGTCCAGGTTGATCACGTCGGCCGACAGGCGCGTGGCGGCAATCTCAAAGGTGGTGCGGGTACGGGTAGAGTTTTCGAAGAACAGATTGAACACGCTCTTGCCGCGCAGCAGCGGTACTTTCTTGACCTCGCGGTCACTCACACTGACGAAGTTCCCCGCTGTGTCGAGAATGTGGGTGAGGATGGCCTTGGGCAGGCCTTCGATCGACAGCAGATGGATCAGCTCGCCGTTCTTGTTGAGTTGGGGGTTTCGTCGGTACAGCACGCTAAAGGTCTCCTGGAAAACCGTCGGGTTCTAAGTGGTGGGCTTGTTTGTGAGGGTTCAGGGCTGGGCCGGCTGCACTTCAAGGCTGAACTGGCCATCCTCAGCCCTTACAAGGGCCAGGGTTTGCGTCGTGGGCAAGGTGACGCGGGCCACCGCCAGATCAGCCTGCACCGGCAATTCCCGCCCGCCGCGGTCGACCAGTACCACCAGCTTGACGCTGGCTGGCCGGCCATAGTCGAACAGCTCGTTGAGCACCGCGCGAATCGTGCGGCCGGTGAACAGCACATCGTCAACCACCACCACATGCGCGCCATTGACGTCGATCGGCAGCCGGGTTTGCCCGCTGGAGGCGAGGCCGCGCTGAGAAAAATCGTCGCGGTGCAGGGATGGCGACAACACCCCGATCTCGCCAGGCAAACCCAGATCACGCAGCAATCGCTCGGCCAGCCACACGCCACCTGACGTCACGCCCACCAACAGCGGTGGCTGCGGCATAGCCGCCAGCAGGGCGCGCATTCCGCCCAGCAATTCAAGGTACAGCGCCTCGGCATCCAGCATCAGGCCACTCATGGAAGACTCCTGAGGAATTGTTCAAGAATGATGCAGGCCGACGCAGCGTCTGCATCGGCGGCACCCAGGGCCAATGCCTCAGTCGTGCTGTAGCGCTCATCGACTTCGTGCACGGGCAAACCCAGACGCGCCCTAAGCTGGCGAGCGAACTTTTGGGCCCGAGCGGTGTTGTCGTGAGGTGCGCCGTCCGGGTGAAACGGCACACCGACGACCAGCGCGTCCGGTTGCCAGGTTTTCACGCGCAGCTCAATGGCGGCTAACCGGGTGGCCGAGGTGGCCACCACGGCGCCCTGCGGCGTGGCCGTGCGTGTGAGGCTGTTGCCGCTGGCAACCCCGGTGCGGCGAACACCAAAGTCAAACGCCAGAAAGGTTTGCGGCGCAGACGCTGAACGTGAAGACGCCTCAGACATGGCTGGCAGCAGACTCACGCGTGGCCCGCGTCGGGCGACAGCATCCAGCTTTCAAGGCCAAGCAAGCCCATCGCCCGGTCGTAGCGCTGCTCCACAGGCGTGTCGAAAATAACGGCGATGTCTGCGGCCACCGTCAACCAGCTGTTGTCCGAGATTTCGGACTCCAGCTGGCCTTCACCCCAGGCGGAATACCCCAGAGACACGAATACTTTCTTCGGACCGTTGCCGCTCGACAGCGCCTCTAGAACGTCCTTGGACGTGGTCATCTCCAGCCCGCCAGGAATGCTCATCGTCGAGGCGTACACCGCGTCAAACCCCGGCATCATGGATTCATGCAGCACAAATCCGCGTTCGGTTTGAACCGGGCCGCCTTGAAACACCAGCGCATCCGAAAGGTCGATGCGATCGAGTGACAGCTCGACCTTGTCAAAAAGCTTCTTGAGGTTGATGTCACTGGGCTTGTTGATCACCAGACCCAAGGCGCCACGCTCGGAGTGCTCGCACATGTAGACCACACTCTTGTGGAAAGCTTCGTCTTCCAGGCCCGGCATGGCGATTAGAAAATGGTGGGTGAAATTGGTGGGCGTCTGGTCCTGGAGCATCACACAATTTTACGCGCTGCCGCATCGCGCGGTCAGCCGCCGGGGGCCAAAACGGGCCAGCGTGTTTTCGCTACCATCTCGCCATGCAAAAAAAATACCAACGCGGTCTGATGTGGTTCCGGCGCGATTTAAGAGCCCAAGACAATGCGGCACTGTCGCAGGCGCTCAGGTCATGCGAGCAGGTTTTTTGTGTGTTCATTTTCGACCGCCAAATTCTGGACGCCCTCCCCAGGGCCGACCGGCGGGTGGAGTTCATCCGCGAATCCCTGGTTGACCTGGCGCTGCAGCTGAAAACGCTGGGCAGCGACCACGGTGTCAGCCACACGGGGTTGATCGTTCAGCATGTCCATGCCGACAAGGCGGTGCCTGCGCTGGCCAGGGTGCTGCAGGCCCAGGCCGTCTTTATGAACCATGACGACGAGCCACAGGCGCTGGCGCGCGATGCGGCAGTACTGGCGTCGCTAGAGGACG